>DAOUDM010000001.1:0-22904 GCA_034431095.1 Dehalococcoidales bacterium
GGCAACAAGGAGACTGCCGCCCATCTGGTCAAGGCAGATAATCTCATCGGCGTGAGCGTGTTCCAGATGCACACGGTTAGCCGAGTTCATGAGCTGGACGCAGGTGTGCACTTTACGGTTTAGAGACTCTACTGCCAGAACAACCATAAGGGCTTCGGCATCGGCATCATTAGCCCCCTTGGTACAGTCGGAGAGTACGATAACACTATCAGCCCTTTCTACTCCGGCACGAATCAGGCTCTCATCCTGAGATGGGTCACCTTGAATGAACTCAACCCGCTCATCAGCCACTGGCCTCTTATTGCTATCCGTCAGAATTACGATTCCTCGTTGTTGCTTCACAGTGGCCGCCAGTAGTTCTTTAACAACCCGCTTACCCTGAAAGTTCCAGCCACAGATTATGGTATGACCCGAAAAGTTGACCTTCTTAGCCATGCTTCCCCCTCTCCTTATGAATTCAATAAGCGCACTGGTGATTCTAGCCGTAATGACGGCCATAAAGGTAATACTAACTATTATCCCAACTACTATGCTGATCTGAACGGCTATGATAGGGGTCGTAACCTCTCCCACCTCACCGAAGAAGGCGGGGAATATCTTCAGAGCCGCGCTACCGAATCCAACATCTTCATAAGCCATAACAACAAAGGTGGCGCTCAGGTAGATAAGTATAAGGATGATCAGGATAGATAGCACCGGGCGGTGCACCATCTTCCTCCAGGAAAGCCAGATGAGATATCGGAGCCTGGGTATCATAAGATATTCCACCAAAAGGCTGACTGGCAGCTGTGTTTAATTGCAAATATGCTACTGCACTAGGTGGGGTAAGTCAATAGGGATAAACAGTAGTCAGTAAGGTAACAGTCTTATCTAGCCTATACCGGAAGCGAACAGCATGTAGAAACCGAGGAGATAAAAAATAATCAACAGCGGACTGTACCAGCTAAAGAACCTGCCGGTCTTTTTCTTTTGCCGAAAACGCAGAGCGATAATAACCAGCAGGCCCATCAGGATGCCCGCCGCTGCCGTAATAGTGTGGACATCTGAAGCCGAGGACAGGATTGCCTTTTGGGTGTAGAAGATGTCGGTGAGGAAGATTATAGCCATATTGAACATATTACTGCCCAGTATGTCGGCCACTGCCATATCCAGCGCCCCCAGGCGCAGAGCGGCGAAGGTGACCACTAGCTCCGGAGCTGAGGTGCTTATAGCCAGGAACAGACTGCCGACGAAGCTGGCACCCCAGCCGGTAGCCTGAACAATCTCGTCTCCGATGAAGGATATCCATATGCCGGCACCGATAACAGCCACAGCCGCCAGAGAGAACTTGAACCAGACCATTCTGAGGGATACACCCTGATACTGTTCTGATGTCTCCGATGCAGTGGCTGGCGGGCTATTCTTTTCAAGAAGAAACATCCGTCTTATAAAAAACAGGTAGAGCAGGAGAATAACGATACTGGGAACGCCCAGCCAGCCCAGAGCGATGCCGGAGAGGGCGTCGCCAGCCAGGATACTGACAGCCGCTACCCCGGTAAGCAGCATAGCGCCGGTGGCGAGAAGGATATGCCTGGTGCTGACTATGCTAAGGATGGGAGTAAAGGGATGGCATGTGTCGATAAACGCCAGAATAGCCAGATTGAAAAGGTTACTGCCGAAGAGGGTTCCCAGTGCTAGGTCAGCCGAGCCGACCAGAGCCGCCGAGCTTACACCAGTGGCAATCTCGGGGACGGAGGTGACAGCCGCCAGAAGAACCAGGCCTATCCAGAGACCACTAAGGCCGGTCTTCTGAGCAATAGCATCCCCGTACCGGGCTAGTTTCGTCCCGGCAAAAAGGATGACGATCAGGCAGAACAGGAACTTGAGCCAGACCAAAGATAGCAGCCCCTAAATATAAGGTACCTTAATCTAAAAGGATACAATACGGCGAATAAGCTTGTAAAGTATTAATCTCAGGCAGACCTTTATCGGCAATATCCTGTGAGGGTGCTCTTAACCGGTATTGAACCTATGGATATTCGAAACTGGTGGTCACATCATTGACGTTTACGGTATAGGTCTCGCCTGAGGTAAAATCGCTGCCCAGGGGTACGTTCTTCTCGAAGTAACCGTACACCTGGGCGCAGACTGCATCCTTAGGTCTTTCCGTGGTCACGACAATATCTATGGTGTTGCCACTGCGCTGTGTTTCTATCTCGTGAAAGGTGGTGCAACTGTCTCTAAGCCCGCCTTTAATATAGATAAATATCTGCTCCGGGTAGGACTCGGCGATATTAACCTGGATATCATGGATTGGTGCCAGATTAATCTCTATCTCCTGTTGGTCGGTAGCACACTGGCAGGCAGAAGTGGTGGCAATGGAGACCACAGCCAGGGCTAAAAGAAATACTGGTATTCTCAATCTATCACCCCAATAAGCTGTCTCTATTTTAAATCCAATTAAAGAGAATGTATACTTAATGTCTGGTTACTAGGCAATAGATAAACAGGGTAAAGTATTGATAAAAAGAGCCAATAATTCTAGAATAATGCGGTAGTAATTCAATATGGAGGTCGGCAGAAAAAATGGCAAAGAAGCTGGGTAAGGTAAAAAAACCATCGGCGAAAAAATTCGAGAAGGGGAGAAAGCTGTTCTTCTTACCACTTATATTCACTCCGGAAAAAGCCGAGCCTGACTTTCAGGAATTGTTAAATAAATACTGGCAGCAATCCCAGGAGCAGATAAACAACCTGGAGGGGAAGCTGGCTCAGGTAAAGAAGGTGTATCACGAGTGGATAGCCAATAGTGGTGAGGAGGGGATTAAAGCCGTCAAGGAGATAGCCGCCGGCAGTAAGCAGATTGTTAAGGGTTGCCTTGACCGGGAGGCTGAACTCCAGACGATTGAAGATAGCGGTTTGCTGAACGAGTTTATAGACTGGAGCCGGTGCCTGTCGGTTGGTCTATTGAGCCAGAAGATATTTGCCCAGGTGTACCAGTCCTATACTGATGTTCAGAAAAAGAGGCAGGAACAGATTGCCAAGAGGATAGACGAAACGCTTAAAAGCGATGAAATTGGTCTGCTGGTGATGAGGGAGGGACACCGGGTTCAGTTCCCATCAGATATACAGGTGTTCTATATCGCCCCACCAGCCCTGGATGAAATCAGGCGGTGGCTGAGGGAAAAGGGTTCTCGCTCTAAAGAGTCTCGCTCTAAAGAGTAATCGGAGACGTGTTTCGTTTTATTACCCCATTGGGAAGTTGGGCATTCGCTGGTAGACGCCAAATAGCCTTCCCCGGTCGAGGATGTGCCCTTCCATAGCTTTAAGGAGATGTTCTTTGGAAGCCCTCGCCTTAAGGTCTGGCTTTTCGTCCAGTGCGTAAAGGGCAAAGTAATAGCGGTGTCGATTGCCTGCCGGGGGGTAGGGCCCATAGTAGCCGATACCACCGGTGCTATTCCTCCCCTGAAGGGAGCCGTCGGGGAGCTGGAGCTCACTGGCAACGGCTTCGGGAAGACCGGGGCTATCGGCGGGTATATTAAATATGACCCAGTGGGTGAATGTACCGCCGGGGGCGTCCGGGTCGTCCATAATAAGAGCTAAAGAACTGGTTTTCTCTGGAACGTTGCCCCATTCGAGCCGGGGTGAAATGTTATCGCCATCACCGGTGAATCTGGGCGGTATATTTTCCCCCTTTTTAAACTCCGGGCTGGATATAAATATCGACATTTCTGCCACCTCCGTTATTATTTGTTTATCCGGATTACAACTTCATCGTATTCTATGACAGGTGCTGGGATAGCTGGTGGAGGCTCTGGATCCTCGGCTCTTTAATGATTTTATTGAAATAACCACCACGGTCGAGAAGGATACCGAGCATACCGGCCTGCTTGGCTCCGATAACATCAATCTGGTACTGGTCGCCGACGTAGATTGCTTCTTGGGGCTGGACGCTGGCTTGTCTAACTGCCTCCTTAAATATCTCGGGCTGTGGTTTATTATAGCCCGAATCGAGAGAGGTGACCACCACCTGAAGCATCGGTGTCAGCCTCAGCTTCTGGCAAAGCTGAGTTATATCGTTGTCTACGTTTGATATAAGACCGAGGATTAAACCCTTCTTCTTGAGCTCGGTCAGGGTGGGCAAAACATCGTCAAAGAGAGCCGGTTCGAACTTGATTTGCTGCATTTCGCCCAGTATGTGGCGGATAAGCTCCCCGGTCGGCTCTATGCCCGCTTCCTTGAGAACTATCGCCTGGTACTGTCCCCAGAGGGCTTTTTTCTCCTCGTCGCTACGTTTGCCTATGGATAGACGGGAGTGTTCCTGGTAGATGAACTCGTCGGCGATTATGATGGGGTAGAGCAGTTTATCCGGTGTTGTATTAATACCGAACTCTTTGAGCACCTCGGCCTGGATTTCCTCACGGGGTGGTTTATAGCAGATAAGGGTCTGGTAGAGGTCAAAAAAGACTGCTTTAATCATAACTTACTCCAGATTATCAAAATACAATGGTATTTTAGCTAAAAGTGGTTTCACCTGTAAAGGGAGGTGCCAGCGGAGTGTTATTAAATTGACTTGAGCATTGGGGTATTGCTATCATTGAAGTGATGACATCAAGACTATCACTATTTCCCATAAATGCCGAGGTGAGCCAAAAGGGTCACCTGATAATTGGCGGCTGTGATACAGTGGAGCTGGCTAGCGAGTATGGCACACCGTTGTATATATATGATGAAATCACACTGCGTAGCCGGTGTCGGGAGTTCAGAAACGAGTTCGGCCAGCGCTATGCCGATACCACGGTTCTTTATGCCAGCAAAGCCTTTCTCAACCGGGCCTTGGCGACCATCTTCAAGGAGGAGGGGTTGGGGCTTGACGTGGTGTCGGCCGGAGAGCTTTCCATAGCCGAGTCGGTAGATTTTCCGATGGATATGGTCTATTTACATGGCAATAACAAATCAGCCGAGGAGCTAAAGATAGCTCTCAAGCAACATATCGCCCGCATAATAGTTGATAATTTTGATGAACTCAAGATGCTCGGTGAGCTGGCTGAAAAGGCAGGGCATATACCCGATATTCTGCTACGTATAACCCCGGGCGTTGACCCTCATGCCCACGAACATGTAACTACCGGGGTTATCGGTAGTAAATTCGGCTTTCCCCTGTTCATTGCCGACCAGGCGGTGACCCGGGCGATGTCAATACCCAGTCTGAACCTCATTGGGCTTCACTTTCATATAGGTTCGATGATCTCCGAGGTCCAGCCGTATAAAGAAGCTATCGATACGGTGCTTGATTTTGCCGCTGGAATGAGGAATAAGCATGGTTTTGAGCTTGAGGAGTTGAATATCGGTGGTGGTTTTGCCGTGCAGTACACCATGGGCTCTCCGGTTCCCGCTATCTACGTATACGCCGAGGTTATAGTGTCTCGGATTATCCGGAAGTGCAAGCAACTGGAACTGCCACTGCCGATGCTTACCATTGAACCGGGCAGGGCGATAGCAGCCCAGGCCGGGGTAGTCCTGTACCAGACAGGCGTAATAAAGGAGATACCCGGTTTATGCTGTTATGTCTCCGTGGATGGCGGTATGGCTGATAATATACGCCCGGCTCTATATGGCGCAAAATATGAAGCCCTGGTGGCTAACAAGATGCTGGTGGAAGAAACAAAACAGGTTACCATCGCCGGCAAGTTCTGCGAATCGGGTGATATATTGATAAAAGATATAGAGTTACCGCCGGTGTCGGCGGGGGACATTATCGCCATACCAGAATGCGGCGCGTATTGTCTGCCGTTAGCCAGCAACTATAACGCCTCGCTAAAACCAGCTATTATTATGGTTAGAGAGGGTGAAGCGCGTCCTATTCGTCGTCGTGAAACCTTCCAGGATCTTATCGGTTATGACCTGCTCTAGATAGCAGGATAGAGGGCTGTGATATATGTGGCGGGTAATTGGGCAGGAAAGGGTGCTTTCCCTGCTCCGGCGCAGTCTGGAGAAGGGGGTTGTGGCACATGCCTATCTTTTTACCGGCCCACACCGAGTCGGTAAGATGACCATGGCGCTGGACCTGGCTCGGGCATTGAACTGTGAGGCGGCTGAGTCCCCCTGTGGCGAATGTGCCTCCTGCCGGAAGATAGACCAGGGAAAGCACGCCGATGTTCAGATTATCGGTTTGACCGCTAGTAATGATGCCAGCGGGGATAAGAGCCGGGCTGAGATTGGCATAGAGCAGATTAGACAGCTACAGCATTCGGCTAACCTGCCGCCCTTCGAGGGCAGGTGCAAGATATTCATTATAGACGGGGCCGAGTTCTTGTCTATAGAGGCGGCTAACTGCCTGCTCAAGACCCTGGAGGAGCCCGAGAGCCGGATGGTCTTTATTCTGATGGCTGGTAAGAGCAACTTCATCCCGGAAACAGTTATATCCCGTTGCCAGTGGCTGAAGCTCGCCCCGGTAGCGGCTGGCGAGGTGGAGAAGGTACTGAGCAGTCGCTGGGGCGTCGAGCCGCAGAAAGCCAGGTTACTGGCAAGGTTGTGTAAAGGCTGTATCGGCTGGGCGATATCGGCGGTTGAAAACGAAGACTTCATTGCCCGTCACTATGAAATGAGGAATAAGATACCGGAAATAATGTTTGCCGGGAACGAGGAGCGTTTCGCCTATGCCGCCCAACTGGCGGCTCAGTTCAGCCAGAAGAGGGACGCAGTCCAGGAAGTATTATGCCTGTGGCTTGATTTATGGCGCGATATACTGTTGGTAAAGGCTGGCTTCGGCGAAACCATAACCAATATTGACCTTGAAGACGAGCTGAGGCGGTGGTCTGAGGATTATAGGCTCAGCGAGGTCAGGGTGTTTATAAGAGATATCCAGGCGGCTGGGGAGCAACTGAGACAGAATGCCAGTCCCCGCCTGGTGCTGGAGGTTTTGATGCTAAATATGCCCGGAAGAAAGCGGGAAAGGATTGCTAGATAGTACGAAAGGCAGGAAAGGAAGAACTGATGGCTGATGTTGTCGGTGTGCGTTTCAAGAGGGCGGGCAAGGTGTACCACTTTGACCCGGTAGGCATTGAACTCAATACGGGTGACTTAGTAGTCGTGGATACGGCTCGCGGGCTGGAGATGGGGCAGGTGGTTACAAAGCCAGCTCAGGTATCTGATAACGATACGAATAAGAATATAAAGGCGGTGGTGCGTAAAGCAACGGATGAGGATATAGAGAATGCTGATAGGCTCAGGTTGAAGGAGAAGGAAGCCCTGGATGATTGTGACCAGCTGGTGAATAAGATGGAATTGCCTATGAAACTTATCTCAACCGAGTATGGCTTTGATGGTAATCGATTGACAGTATATTTTGGAGCCGAGGGCAGGGTTGACTTCCGAGAGCTGGTTCGAGAACTGAGCCGCAAGCTAAAGGTTCGTGTGGAGATGAGGCAGGTGGGACCCAGGGACGAAGCCAAGATGATAGGAGGTTTCGGCAGGTGCGGTCGTCCACTATGCTGTACCGGTTTCTTGAGCGAGTTCAGCCCGGTTTCAATCAAGATGGCTAAGGAGCAGGACCTGCCCCTTAACCCGATGAAGATTTCCGGTGTCTGCGGTCGATTGCTATGCTGTCTGGGCTTCGAGTGTGAGCAATACCGTGCTATGAAGGAGAAGATGCCCCGGAAGGGAGAGCGTATCTTTACAGATATGGGTGTGGTCAGTGTTGTTGGGGGGAATCCTCTCAAAGGGGTGGTGCTGGTTGAGCTTGAGAGTGGCGCTAGGGTGGAAATGCCCGTTCGTGATATTTCTACTGGCAAAAAGGAGGATAGGGGGAAGGAGCGGAGGGGCAAAAATAACCAGGGTTAAAAGAGAAGGCTTGTTGTTAGGCTAGATGGTTGATCGGCGATGGTGGGCAAGGTATTTTTGCCAGTCGCTAGAGCTCTGTCGATAGTGGCAGGGGATGTAGAAGGTGTGATTGTCTTCCGGTCGGGATGGCTGGCGGATTAGCTTCATACCAGCCTGCTTTGGGGTTCTGCCTGCTTTACGGTGGTTGCAGGGGATGCAGGCGCTGACTACATTTTCCCAGGTGTGCTGGCCGTTCAGGTAGCGCGGAATGACGTGGTCTATGGTCAGTTGCTGGCTTTGCTTGCCGCAATATTGGCAGGTGTAGTTGTCACGGTGGAAGACTCCGAGACGGGTGAACTTTCTTTCGCGGTAGGTACGGCTGACATAGTAGCCCAGCTTAATTACCGAAGGAATCGGGATGGCGTCGTTGACTGAGCGTATAAAACCCATGCCATCCTCCAGCATATCAGCCTTGCCCTTCAGAATAAGAACTATTGCCCGCCGTGCTCGGCAAACATTGAGAGGCTCGTAGCTCTGGTTTAGTACCAGTACCGGACTGTTAATCATAGCTTTGCCACGTTATTGCTGGTGAAGCCTACCTATTTTAACCAAAAGGCTATCGTTATACAAGCTGGCGCTCTAAATCTATCAGCCCCTTCTACCGCGCCGGTAGCTCTTGGCGCTCTGCCGGGGTTCTCTATCGCCGCGGTAGTCGGGAACATTGATGTTGAATACACTGCTGACCTTGGGGTCGATAAAGCGGGAGCTGAAACGCCTGTCAATCTCCGTCAGGGAAAGGCGGGTGGTAATTAGCGTGGGTAGTTTGGCATTGTAGCGGTAGTTAATGACCTGATACAGCTTCTCCTGCGCCCAGGGCGTGGTCGCCTGCTCGCCGAAGTCGTCCAGAACCAGCAGTGGTGTAGTCTTTACCTTTTCGAATAGCTGGTCGTAGGACACCTTGCTCTCCGGGCTGAAGGTGGAGCGCAGGTGGTCGAGGAACTCGGGCACCACGATAAAAAGGGCCGGCTTTTTAGCCTGGTAGCGGTAGTTGACGATGGCGGCGGCTAGATGGGTCTTACCACAGCCGGTGTCGCCCAGGAACACCAGCCAGCCTTCAGGCGATTTAGCGAAGTTGAGAGCAGCTTTGTAGATATGCTCCAGGCTTTCCTGTTGTTCCGGTGGCAGATTAACCCGCTTGGTAAACTTGGTGAATGTCATCTCCTTCTGCAGTTCCATCCAGGGACCCCAGTTATAGTCCATGGTATCGGCCTGGTCTTCCTCTATCGTATAGGCCCGGCATAGCTTGGTGTTGGTCAGTCGGGTGCGGAGCCTATCCTCAAGCTGTTCAATCGCGGTGCTGGTGGTGATGACGGTTGGTAGCTCGTGATTGAAGCGGTGGTTCAGTAACTGCTCCATCTTCTCCTTAGCCCAGTGTGTGCTCGTTTGTATACCTAAGTCATCCAGAACAAGTAGCGGGGTGTTTCTTATCTGGTCAAAGAGCCGGTCATAGGTTATCTCACTGCTAGGGCTGAAGGCAGAACGCAGGTGGTCTAGGAGGTCGGCGGCGGTGATGAAGAAGGCGGGGTTACCGTGACCGATATACTCGTTGGCGATGGCGGAGGCCAGGTGGGTTTTGCCACAACCGCTGGGGCCGATAAGAACCAGCCAGCCCTTCGGCTCGCCGGCGAACTCTTTAGCTGCACGGTAAGCCGCCTCGAATTTATCCTGGCTTGCGGCGTAGCCGCTTCTGCCTCTGGGCAGAAGGTTATCGAAGGTGAGGCGGTTGAGTGAGCCCAGGTTGCTGTATCTCTCCAATAGGGCGCGGCGCTCTTTACTGGCGGCGTTGCGCAGGCAACGGCAGGCAATCACCCGGCTGAAGTCAGTTTTGCCCGAGTCCAGCACGGGGTGGACAAAGCCGGCACCCTGGCAAACAGGGCAATTGGCGCCGGGCGAGTCCTCTTCCTCAGCGCTGGACCATGTGTCCATATCTGCCCTTGATGTATTTGTCCGGGTCGTCCTTTTTAGAATCTCGCTTATATGCTCCATCGCTCCTGCCTTCTGTAGACCAGCTTTCCAGAATGGCGGCAATATAGCTCCATTTGCGTTTCCCCTGGTTGACCGCTTCTTTGATGGCGTCCTGAATCCAGGTTATCGGGTATAGCTTCTCTGCCTCCTTCAGTTCTTCCGAAATCATCGGCGTCAGCATGCCGATGTTGTCCTCGTAAAGGGTGAAAATATTGGGTAGTTCATCGGTGCTGGCTGGCGTTTTAATACCAACTTTAAGTCCGGGCAGCTTTAGCTCGCCGTTTTGAATCTTAGCCACTGCCTGCCTGTCGGGCTGGGTGTTAAGAAAATAAATGTCCTCGGATTTACCATCCTGCTCTATTACCAGATTGAGCAGGGTCTCCCGTTTGCTGGCTTTTTCCAGGGCTTTATGCAGGGCTTCTTCCGCTGGCTCAGCCGCTTCTTTCAGACTACTTATCACATCGGTATTGCCCAGAAGCTCGCTGAAGGTTACGAAACGTGGGTAGCCCTTTCTACGATAGAGTATCTCCATAATATGGAGGGTGGTTTTCAGCTCGGTAATATCGCTGATGTCGGGCATCAGCCGGTTTAAGAACAGGTTGGGTATCGGGGTGAATGTCATCCGGGCCGGGAAACCATGAAAGGGCTTCATAGCAGGTTTGGCTCCGCTTTAACCAGGTTCTCAAATCGGGTCAGATTGTGACGGAAACGCACCTTCACCTGGCCGGTAGGGCCGTTGCGGTGCTTGGCGATGATGATATCGGCCATCTCTCTGGGGTACTCTTCTTCCGGGTGCTGGATGCGCCACTCGTCTTCGGTATAGTAGGCTTCTTCTCGGTAGATGAATGTAACCAGGTCGGCGTCCTGCTCGATACTGCCGCTGTCGCGCAGGTCGGAGAGCTGTGGTATATGCGATGCCCGCCATTCTACGGCACGGCTGAGCTGTGATACTGCAATCACCGGTACATTAAGCTCGCGAGCCAGTGCCTTGAGAGAGCGGGAGATGTAGCTGATTTCCTGTACCCTGTTTTCATTCCTGCCTTCTCCCTGCAGTAGTTGCAGATAATCGACGATGATGAGGTCGATACCGTGCTCATAATGGAGACGGCGAGCCTTGCTTCTCATCTCCATGACCCTTAGCTGGGGGGAATCGTCAATATATATCGGCGCTTCCGAGAGCTTACCGATAGCATCCATAATCTTCCTTTCTTCGTCCTCCGTGCTGAGCCCGAGGCGAATCCGCCTTGAGTTTATGCCGGTCTCGCTGGACAGTAGGCGTTGCACCAGCGTCTCGCGGAACATCTCCAGGCTGAACAGGGCGATAATGGCACCCTGTTCCACGCCGGCGTTGCGGGCGATGTTGAGCACCAGGCTGGTCTTGCCCATGCTCGGTCTGCCGGCAATAATAATCAGGTCGGAGCGCTGGAAGCCGCCTAAGAAATCGTCCAGCCCGGTGAGACCGGAAAAGACATGTGGGATTGGCTGGTAGCCTGCCGTTTCCGGAGACGGCGGGGCTTCGAAGTACCTGTCCAGCACCTGTTTGATGTGGACGAAGTCCAGTGAGCCCTGGCGGCGCAATCGGAACAAGACATCCTCAGCCTTGTTCAGGGCGGAGCTGACATCGGGGTCGGCTTCGTAGCCGATGTCGGAGATCTTATCGGAGGCGGCGATAAGCTGACGCATTACCGATAGACGGTAAACGATTCGGGCGTAGTGCTCAATATCGAGGGAGGTCGGGACAACCGATATCAGGTGGCTCAAATAAGCGGCGCCGCCGCACTTTTCCAGTTTCCCTTCCCGGTCTAGCTCTTGGGCTACCGTTATCTGGTTTATCGCCTCGTCGCGCTGGTAAAGGGAAAGGCAGGACTGGTATATCCAGCGGTTCTGCTCGCTGTAGAAGTCGCCAGGCTGTAAGAAAACGGCTACCTCGTAAACAGCCTTGCCATCTATCAGCAATGAACCGTTTACCGCTTCATCGGCATCGATATCGTGTGGCGGCAGTCTTTCGCTTTGCACCTCAGCCGGGCTCCTGTTCTGTTACGGTAACCCTTATCTTAGGCAGAATATCCTTAGACAGTCTAATGGTAACTTCTAAACTGCCCAGCTTGCGGATAGGCTCGGGCAGTTCTATCTTTCTTTTATCAATGACTACTCCGCTCGTTTTCGACAGCTCGTCGGCGATATCGGCGCTGGTAATAGAGCCGTAGAGACGGTCTTTGGCACCGACCTTTGCTCTAAGGGTGATTTCCCTGCCGTCCAGCTGGCTAGCCATCTTGATTAGCTCCTCGGCTATTTGGGATTGTTTCTTAGCCCGGGAACTGAGCTTTACTTCAAGCTGGCTGGTTACCTGAGAGGTAACCAGAGCGGCCAGCCTTCTGGGTATCAGGAAGTTTCGGGCATAACCATCGGCAACCTCTTTAACATCGCCGGAATTAGCTATATCAGGTACATCTTCTAAAAATACGACTCTCATAATTCTCTGCCTTTCTAATAATTATACTGCAACCGGAATTGAAGTGGAAGACTATCACTATCCGAAAGCCAAATCCAGGCTGTCGCCAGCAGTCTCAGGTCTCAGCTTGCGGACAGTTTGCCAGCTGGCACGTATTATCCTTTAAATATGGCAATACTTCTTGAAGATTATTTCGCTAAGCTAAGACAGAACGACCTCCATCCTAGCACAATGGTGAAGTATCAGCAAATATTAAGATACTATAGCAAATGGCTTTGCGATAACGAGCCAAGTGTTACCAATGCCAAGAAATACTTAGCCTATCTGAGGAGCCGTGGCTATAAGGACAAGACGATTGACGCTATCAGCACCGAGGAGGATGTCAGCCTGGGGAACATAGCGCTATCTTAATAATATAATGTATAATGTAACAAGATAGTGACCGAATTAAGGGGGATGAGGGTTTGATTCTTATAAACCCTCATCCCCCTATATAAACTAGGAAAATAGAGAAAGGGGATAAATAAAATATGAGTAATGCTAGGGTTTGGCTATTCCGTATTTTAGTTTTGGCCTCTGGCGGTTTGATGTTGGTATCGTGGTTTATGCCCTGGTGGTCTATTGAGATTTATGAGCTATACAAAGACGTGGTAGTTATCCGTCCTTGGGGTCTTGAAAACTTCATACCACAGGCTTATATGCACATGATAGAAGGTTCCGAAATGCCGGGATGGTTTGCCCCGGCTATGTGGATTTACCTGGGTTTATGCATTACTGCCCTGTTGTTCGCAGCCTTTGTTAAGGACAGAAATATGAGGTTAATCGGTAGAGAATTTAATCTACCCAAGTTTATAATTGGATTCGTTGGTTTTTCATTTATCGTCGTCGTTGTGCTAGCTGTCATCATTGCTGCAATCAGAACCGGAGACTTTTTTGATATTAGGCTGATAGGGGATAATTATATCGAACTGTCAGAGGCAGAGTACAGCGGTGCATGGGCAGGTCTCCTACTTGGTTACTGGTTGGCTTGTGCGGTCGGTCCGTTGTTAATTATTCTTGCTATACTTCGTAATAAGATCAGAGGTAAAACCAAACTCATTACATAAAACTACAAATTATAACAACCTGAATCGGGGCTAATGTTGTCAGCATTGCGGAGAATATTAGCCCCGGATTGTATCAAAAATATTTTTGGAAGAGGTAATATATTTGCCAGACCAAGAAACACAAACCAGGAAGCCGCAGAAGAAAGCGAAATTAGAAAAACCATCAACGATATTATCGGCAAAAATAAACTCGAGATCATTATAACCCGCGATATCTTGCAGGACTGCATTGATAAGCAATATGACTGATACTGTAAAATCCTAGCAGAGGAGAGGGCTAATGTGGACCGGTTCTTTGCTCAGCTCTTGGGCAGCGCATAGCAGTCATCCTGTTAAACAATAGGGCGTTATGTTCAATGTTATAAGGTAATATTCTAGCCGCATGTCTGGCACCGGCGAAAGCTAAAGGGCTGGATATTGCTAGATAGCAGGGTGGGGAAAATGATAAAGGGTAAGATTTGCCCCGAGTGTCTAAGAGACCTGGACCAGGAATACATTGAAGAAGGAGACGGCAGGTTCTGTATTGAGCCCATAAAGTGTCCCTACTGTGGCTGGGAGCTTAGGAATGGATGGGTAGGGGAAGCGCTCGAGTATCCTCCTTCGGTTGTAAAGAATAGTGCTAAGCCAGGTAAGCAGTGCACATGAGTTCTTGCTCAGTCACACCAGAAAAGAAGTGATAGAGAAAGGGCATCGAGGTTAACCAGCTCCTGAAGCTATAATACCGGTAACTCTAACTTAACAAGTGGTACACCTTATGGGGGCAGGTCAGGAGCAGGGAGCTTATTTCCACAGCTTTTATATTAACCGTAGCCCTGATAATCTTCCGGTAGCGAGATTTGAGCATATAACCGCTACTCATCCTTCCACCTGTACAGCTTCTTCTTGCTCTTTAGCTTTTCAGCGCCGCAGTTAAAACAGATTCCATTGTGGCAGCAGATGGCTTCTCCGCATTCCGGACACCGCCACTTCTCCTCTTCTCTTGCCAGAAGCCTTTCAATACCGTTTTGCCTGATGCATTCCAGGTTGTCTATCAAGCTCATCCTGTACAACGATTGGTAGCGTTTATCTATGTGTTTCAGGTTATCGCACGGATAATCCGGGCACTGGTAGCAATATTCCAGCTTTCCGTTCAAAAGCAGGCTGCACCTTTTCTTAAGAAAGGCGCACTGTTTATCCCTAGGGCGGCAACCGGCACAGTACGGCATACGGATTTCTCTGTTTTTTACATCGTTCAGATAGGCAAGGTAGCCACTGCAAACGTTGCAGTTCATACCGCAGGGAGCAATCAATTCTTCTTTCATATTATTCATCAGATACTACCCACAACTATAGCCGGGCAGATGACTGAGCCTATACCCATCATATAAATGATACACAAATGATAGCCGTAAATCCAACCCGTTATATTTAAACAGGCTAACCTTTTGCCCATGGTTTCGTTATATCTGGTGTAGAGCTAAGTCGAGTAGTTGTAATAAGAGGTGGGTCATTGATTCCAAAAAAGTTCACAGTTTTAGCCATTTTTCTCATCGTAGCACTACTGGTTACGATGATACCCAGTTGCCGTCCTGTTTTTGCCGCTGAAAGCTATATGGCGGTGATGCCCAAGGTGTTGCACAGCGGACAGACCGAGGAGATATCGCTGGCTCTGTTCGAAGGCGATAGGCTGGTTTCGGGCGATGTCGAGGTTACCCTGTTGTCAGATGGGGAAGAAATACTGAGCGTGGAAAAGAGCATTGACGGCAAGGGAACGATAAGTCTGGATATACCCGATATTGAGGATGGCGAGTACGAGATTGTGGTCAGGGGTACCGGTTTTGAAGGCAGGGCTACGGTCAGGGTGGAAAAGAGCTTCCTTACCTTCCTGGAGACGGAGTACCCGATGGAATACAGCCAGAGCGCCGATATTGAAGCTACTGCCTATGCCACGCTGGCGTTGATAAAACACGGCGATGCCTTCAACGCTTCCCGGGCGGCAAAGTGGCTGGTATCGCAGAGAAACGCCTACGGCGGCTTCGGCTCGACCCAGGATACGGTTATGGCTCTGCAGGCGCTTATCGAGTATTCCACCGGCACCCGGGCTGATGTCGACCTGACGGTAACTATAGAGACATCGGAGTCCAGCATAGAAAAAAGAATTACCACCGAGAACTTCGATGTCCTCCAGATAGTTGAGGTGCCGATAAATGACAGGGTGGAAATAACCACTCGGGGTGAAGGTGAAGCCATCGCCCAGGTAGTCAGGCGTTTCAATCTGCCCCAGGCTGAAGCTGGCGAGGATATCATCAGGATAGATGTTGACTACGATACCACCGAGGTCGAGGTCAACGACCTGGTTACCGTTTCCGTAGAGCTTGAGTTCAACCCGCCCCAACCGATGGAAGCCGGCATGATAGTGCTGGATATCTCGGTGCCGACCGGTTTTACGCCGATTATGGATTCTATTGCCGCTGTGGTTGATGGGGAAGATAAGATAAAGCGCTACGAGGTCGCCGGCAGGAAGGTCATCTTCTACATAGAGAATATGCTGGCTGGTGATAGCCTGGCTTTCAGCTTTGAGGTGCAGGCTATGTTCCCGGTCAAAGCCAAGGGTGTTACCTCCCAGGCATACTCCTACTACCAGCCGGAGATAAGGGGCGAGACGCTGGGTGAAGAGGTTACTGTAAGCTAGAGTTAGTGCCTGTCTTAACTTTTAACGACGCCTTGCTCCACCCTGGCCAGGAAAGAGGCGACCCGGTCTATGTAGCCGGCAGGGTCGATGACATAGTTTAGCGTGTGACCGGTACCGGGCACCAGCCAGATTTCATCCGCCGGGTTGCCCGATGCCTCTAGCAATCTGTGGGTGTCACTTACAGGCACCAGGTCGTCATTGTTTCCTTGAATGAATAGAATGGGGCAGGTTACGGCTGATACCCGGTCGATGGGGTCCACCTTGCGATAACCGTATATGGCCTTTGATATAAGTAACGTTCCCAAGCCGAAGAGCCTGATGGGCCACCGGGGCATGCCTGACGTTGATGCTCCCTTGCCGATAAAGACATCAGCGATATCGGCAAAACAGCTATCGGACACCACGGCGGCGACGTTCTCAACGCTGGTAAAGATAATAGAAGAAGCGGCACCGGCGGAGAAGCCGATTAAGCCTATCCCCTCCGCCGGGCATCCCTTCCGCCTTATATAGTCAACGGCGCCGCCGATATCACGCTCAAACTTGGTCAGCAGCACACCACTGCCCTCCGATTCACCTCTGCCTCTCAGGTCGAACAGGAGCACATTGTAACCCCTTGCTACCAGGTCTCTGGTCACACCCAAAACGCCGATTCTGTAATCGACGCGGTTCTGGCGCATCCCGGTTACTATGATAACGGTAAACGCCTTTTTCCCGGCTATATACCACCCCTTCAGGGTCAGTTTATCGATGCGGCTGGGAAAGGAGACATCCTCGTAAGTCAGTCCCACCGAAGCCGGGGTATCGCCCAGGGGGAGTCGGGGTACCTTTATTATAGAGCGGGCTATGTATGCTGATATAGCCAGGTAGACAATCAGTAAGGATAATATAACTATAGCGATAACCATTACAGGTCCCTTAATAATAACAGCGGTCTTGTATCTAACAAGACCATTATAGTTTCTCAATGCTACCATTTACACGGTTTTTGTGTCCAGCCGGTGGCGTCGCCGATGAGCTATCCTAAATAGATTGATGATGTATGTTATCGTAGTTTTATCCTTAAATGAGTTAATCCTATCCCCTTTATCCCCTTCCCTTTGTTAAAGGGAAGGGGAAGGTTTTATTTGAGGGGCTGACGCCCCTCATTCTCCCCTATTTCTCGTTATACGCCTCCCCCTCTCTTTGATAAAGAGAGGGGGATTAAGGGGGTGAGATTTTTTCCAGTGCAGCCCTGTGGACAAGCTCAGGGGTAAGGGCTATAATCGCAGATAGCTATGGCTGATAAAGATGCATCCTGTACCGTTCTTATTAGTCGTGAGCAGATAGCGGCTACAGTCAGCCGGTTGGCGGCTGAGATAAGCCTGGACTACCGTGGCAAGCGTCCGGTTTTGGTTGCCGTCCTCAAGGGTGCTTTTATCTTTCTGGCTGACCTGGTGAGGTTGCTTGATTTCCCGCTGGAGGTGGAGTTTATAAGGCTGTCCAGCTATGGTCGGGGCAAGAAAAGCTCTGGCAAGGTAAAGGTGGTTCACGACCTCATCACCGAGGTTGAGGGCAGGCATGTGCTGGTTGTCGAGGATATCGTGGATACCGGGCTGACCACCAGCTTCCTGCTGGGCTATCTGAAAAAGAAGAAGGCGGCTTCGGTAAGGCTGTGCTCGCTGACCGACAAGCCCTCCCGGCGGGAGGTCCCGGTTGATATAGATTACCTGGGCTTTACCGTGCCCGATAGGTTTCTGGTGGGATATGGTTTAGACTGGGACGAGAAGTTCCGCTATCTGCCCGATATATGCTTTGTCGGAGAGGGGTAGCCATGGCATTCAAGCTGGCTGAATTAATCTCAGTAGCCAGGGGTGACAGCCCGGCCGACCTGGTCTTAGCCAATGCCAGGGTGGTTAACGTCTTCACCGGCGAGGTGGAGATGGGCAATGTCGCTGTCTATGGCGGCAGGATTGCCGGCGTTGGTGACTACCATCAGGCGAAACAGGTAATAGACTTAAAGGGGAAATATCTAGCCCCGGGTCTTATCAACGGGCACACTCATATAGAAAGCTCTATGCTTGATATTGGCCAGTATGCCCGGGCGGTGGTGCCGCGGGGTACGCTGGCGATTGTTACCGACCTGCACGAGATAGCCAATGTCTGCGGCCTCGATGGCATCAGGTATATTCTAGGCTCCGCCCGCCGTTTGCCTCTGGAGTTCTTCCTGATGGCTCCGTCCTGTGTGCCGGCGACCCACCTGGAGACCTCAGGTGTCTGCCTTGGGGCTGGCGAACTGCGCCGCGTCCTCGGCTGGCGGGGCGTTATCGGGCTGGGGGAGATGATGAACTTTCCCGGGGTGATTTTCGGTGATAGCGGTGTGCTGGATAAGATTAATCTGGCTCGGGGCAGGGTTATTGATGGCCACGCCCCCGGGGTTAGCGGTAAAGAGCTTACTGCCTATATCGCCGCCGGCGTCTACTCCGACCATGAATCGGTCTCTCTTGAGGAAGCAAAGGAGAAGATGAGGCAGGGGATGTATGTCCTGATAAGGGAGGGCTCATCGGAGAAAAACCTGGAAGCCTTGCTGCCTCTGGTTACCGACAAGACCTATAAGCGGTGTCTATTTGTCGTCGACGACCGTAGTTGCGCCGACCTGCTCCGCGATGGCGATATCGACGCTGTGGTGCGCAAGGCGATAGCTCTGGGGCTGGAGCCGGTGCGGGCGGTTCAGCTGGCGACCATCAACGCCGCCGAGTATTTCGGGCTCAAGCGGCTGGGCGCTATAGCCCCCGGTTATGTCGCCAATATGATTGTAGTCGGCGATTTGCCCCGGTTTGAGGTGGATATGGCCTTTCATCGCGGTCGCCTGGTGGCAAGGCAGGGCGAACCGTTATTCCAGCTCCCTGAGTCAAAGGTTAAACGGCCGACGGGCACGGTTAATTTCAAACCGTTTGGCATCGATGAGCTGAAGCTGATGGCTAAAGGAGAGACGATGCCGGTTATTGAGGTTGTCCCGGGGCAGATAATCACCCGCAAGCGAGCGGAGAGGGTAAAGGTTGTTGATGGCGACGTTGTGCCTGATATTGAAAGGGATATTTTAAAACTGGTAGTCGTGGAGAGGCACCGGGCGAGTGGCAACATCGGGCGGGGGCTGGTTAAAGGATTCGGCTTGAAAAAGGGCGCTATGGTCTCCTCTATCGCCCATGATTCCCATAATATTATCGCCGTCGGCGCTGATGACGGGGATATATTCAGCGGTATCAAGGAGATTGAACGGCTGGGCGGTGGCCTGGCGGTGGTCGCCGGCGGCAAAGTGCTGGGTAGTATGGCGTTGCCTATCGCCGGATTGCTGTCCTGTGAACCGCTGGCAGTGGTGGTCGGTAAGCTGGAACGCTTGAAAGCCTTGGCGGTGGAGCTGGGAACGAAACTGCCGTCACCCTTTGCCACCCTCTCCTTTATGGCTTTGCCGGTAATCCCTGAGCTCAGGTTGACCGACCTGGGCTTGGTGGACGTCAATGCTTTCAAGCTGGTTGAGTAGACGAGGATAAAATAAATCAGGAGGTGGAGATATGTCTCCGCGAAAATCAACCAAACTGGAGCCCAAGATACTGGAGATGCCGCCGCAAAGAATGGCGGTGGTAACCGGCAAGGGGACGCCAGACGAGGTTTTCAGCCGATTGATGCCCGCACTCTATGGCTCGGTCTATACCCTCAAGTTTGACCTCAAGAAAAAGGGGCTACCCACCTTCAAGGTCTGCGGGCTTCGCGCCCGCTACCCCGATGCCCACCTGGTGCCGATGGCGGAGTGGACTAATATTATAGGTCTGCCCGTCCCCGAAGATACCTCTTCACTGCCTCAGAAGGTAGCCGGAGTCGAGGTGAAAATAGAGACCTGGCCCTATGGCACCGTAGCCCAGATTCTTCACCTGGGAGCGTATGACCAGGAAGGACCTACCATTGAGCGTCTGCAAAAGTTCATTGAGGAAAGCGGCTACCAGATAGCCGGTGACCACGAAGAGGAGTATCTGACCTCGCCGGACGCCAAGGTGCCCAAGACGATTATCCGTTACGCGGTGAAGAAGAAGGCGTAATATAATGGCTGATTATTACTTTGATATTGAAACAAATCCTACAAAAGAAAAGCCAGATTTTAGAAGAGATGAAGTTCTTACGATACAATATCAACAAATAGATTGTAGAACTGGTGAGGAAAAAGGTGATTTGGTCATACTAAAATCGTGGGAATCATCAGAAAAAGATATTCTGGAGAGATTCTATCATATATTTAATCCAGAAAAACCATGGGATTTTATTCCCATTGGGTTTAATTTGAGCTTTGATTATTTCAGTTTACTTTATCGTTGGAGAGCAGTAGGTATTGATGTAAAGGCGGAGTCAATATTCAGTGATCGTCCTAATATAGATTTAAAGCCTATTATAGTAATGTGTAATTGCGGTATGTTCAAAGGTGCAAGTCTTGGGAGGTTTATTGGTAAAAAGGAATCCGGATTGAAAATTTCGGAATGGTGTAAAGCTGGGGATTATGATTCTACTGAAGAATATATTAAGGATGAAGCAGAAAGGTTTCTAAATTTCTATAGGCACTTAATAGCAAAAATGCCAGAAGTCTGGCTAGAATTTGCTAAAGCTAATGGGATCGTAATTTAACTAGTATTACATATTCTGTTTTAAAGTTGATCACTTCTTTTCCGGTGGCTTGATGCTCGCCTGGTAGCGGCGCCTTTGCCACTCCTGGAAGCACTCAAGCCCTTCTTTGTCGCTAAGGACATTCCAGTAGCGGTAGAAGTCGGAGACGTAGAACTTGGGGACGAAGGCGGTTACCACGGTGACCACACGGTCGGCAATCTTCTCCACCTGCCTGACGGCGGTTGCCGAGGCGGCTGGTACGGCGGCGATAACCTGCTTCGGCTGGCGGCGGCGGACGGACTCTATTGCCGCCATCATAGTATAGCCCGATGCCAACCCGTCATCAATAACTATCACCGTTTTGCCGCTCACTACGGAGATTGGTCTGCTGCCGCGGTATAGCAGGCTTCTCTGCTGGATATCGTTCCTTACCTTGCTCACCTGATAGTTTATCTGCTGCTCATTTAAGTCAATCTTCTTTAAAACTTCTTGGTTAAGGATTATAGTGCCGTTATCGGCAACAGCGCCGAAGCCGCCTTCGGGGCTGAGGGGGATGGGGATTTTACGGGAGATTATCAGGTCGAGGTCAGCGTTGAGGGCCAGGGCTACCTGGAGTGCCACTGGTATGCCGCCGTTGGGGATGGCAAGGACGATAACCGGCTGGTTCTTATATTCACCGAGCTTGGTGGCTAACTGCCTCCCGGCATCATATCGGCTCTCAAAGACAGGTTGTTGTCTAGGGAAGTGCATCCTTGCCTCCTTCCTGGTTTTCCATAATGAGTCTTTCACCGTAATCCAGCAGTGTCTTAGCCCGTTCTGGAGATACCTTGATTGACTGGAGATAGGCTTTCAGCGCCTGAACAGGGGTTATCTCTTCGGCGGCTCGGTCGCCCAACCTAAGGCGATTTTCCCTCTTGATGTCCTTGGCGATGGTATAATGATGGGCGGCTTTAAGCACCCCCCTGATGTCGCTGTCCCTGATTTGACCTTCGAGCTCCTGGGGCAGGCTGACCTGCAGGCGGACAATAGCCTCGTCGACCTTATGTTGAACGATAGCCTTGAGTATAGTTGATGTCGGTTCCGTGTCCTGTGGCTCGATATCGACCTTAAGGGTTATAAAGCGGCGTCCGTTTATGGGCTGGAACTGGTATGAGACCTGTCTTCTGCCTGATTCCGTATCAATTTCTACCAGATAAAACCCCTTTTCGTCCCCTTCATCGCCGAAATCGAGCCTGTCCAGGCTGCCGGCGTACACCAGCGGCGGCTCTTCGGATAGAACCTGGTGCCGGTGGATATGTCCCAGGGCGATATAGTCAAAAGCCGGGTTAGCCACGTTGCTCGGTAATAACACCTGCTCCTGCCCTATGGTCATATAGTCCTCCGAGCCTATCCGGGCGCCGGTTACCCAGACATGGGCGGCAAGTATCGACGGCAGTTCGGAGTCAAGCTTTTCGGCCTCGGTGTTGATGATATTGGTCAGCTTGTGCTGCATCTCCTGGTTGAGTTCATCGAAGTTGAGGTTCTTGGAGTCTTCCTTGGTCAGGAGGTAGCTTCTCCTCAGCCAGGGTAGGGCTACGATTTGAACTATACCGCTCGGCGTCTGGACTTTATGTGTACCGGGCTGGTTGGCGACGTGGACATACTCCACCGCCAGCGTATTGAAGATTTCGGTGGTGGTGGCTCGCCCGATGGCGTTGGGCAGGTCGTGGTTGCCGATAAGGAGAAAGACCGGGATGCCGTTTTCCGACAAGCGTTTGATGCGTCTGGCGAACTCCCGCTGCTGGGTCTGGCTGGGGTCGCGGCTTTTGTAGGCATCGCCGCAGAAGAGGACGAGGTCAACCTTGTTTTCCAGGGCGTAGTTTACCAGCTGGTCAAGGGATGAAAGGAAGTCCAGAAGGCGGGATGAAAGCCCGCTAACCGGGTCAATCCGCCCGTAGCTTTCCACCCCGAGGTGAAGGTCAGCAAAGTGGATGATTTTCATATTTTAACCCCATCTCTCTGTGTTCCCCTTACCGAGGGTGGGCAGGGTGGGATGTTAAGAGTCAGATAGCAAAAGGGGAGGTAGGGTGAGAACAGATAGAAGTATTTTTTATATTGTATCAACCCCATCCCCCTTTATCCCCTTGCAATATTATTCAACAGGCGACAACTAAAATGAACCTTACCCTTGATGTGGGTTTAGTCAGTCAGCCTGGTAAAGTCAGCGATATGAAGAGTGCGCTATTGA
>DAOUDM010000002.1:0-29798 GCA_034431095.1 Dehalococcoidales bacterium
AGGGCCTTCGACTGGTAGAGACGATACCAACATCTTTGCTATTTGCCGATAGGTAACGCTAATTTTCATTTTATCCCTCCGTGCTTATTACCTATCGGACTAGCACTGGTTATTCAATTGTTAAGGTGCTCCAGCTAGCTAGGCTGGCAATTCAATTTAGAATTGGTAATTTTAGCTTTATAACCTCCTGTATTTAATTTCCAAAAAAACTTAATCTACAACTAAAATGATGTCACAAAAGAGCATATTGTTATAGTTCAAAATGAACCTTCATTTTCGTCAAATATGGAATGTGGGGATAATTTAAATTGAAGTTATAATTGATTGTGGCAATGATTGTTACAGTATCTGGCAGTGCAAGCCTTCAGGGAGATAATGACTCATAGTCGCTGGGGATTATGGCATCAGCTATCTCTCATCTCTACTATCCGTAGAGAGCCCTATGGGGATCAGACCAGGCGTCGTCGCTAGCCCCTCGACCTGCGTCTGTGAGCCGGAAGAACTTTCTAGCTGGCCCCTCCGGGTAATATTGCTGGAAGGCGGAGGGTTCCTCTTTGCCGGATGGCTCTGCCCATCCCAGCCGTTGTATAGCAGAGAAATAGACCACAAAGCTGTGAAACCTGCAAGCGAAGGTTTTATAGGGCATATCCTTCAAGCAGCTTTTTGTCAGTTTTTCGATTTCATCAGGCAGAATGGCACGCTTCTCGCGCCGAGCTCTCTCCTCTTCCTCCCTGGTGGCTTTGTCCAAACAGGTAGTTTTTCTAAGGGCTTCCTTGTAATAATAGAAGATATCAGCCTGGGGGGCGCCTGTCTCAGGGATTACCTCAGGTGACCCATTGGGGGCGTGCCCCAGGAGGTACTCTCGGATAAACCAGCCACAGCCAAAGGGACGAAGAAAACCACCTCTCGCTGGTCTTAGCGGATTATCCACTACCCTTCTCCTCCCAGAGCTTGTTATACCATTCCTTGTGCTCTGCCCCAGACACTTTTCTGTATCTTGCCGTAGTGTTGAAGCTTTGATGACCTAAATGTTCCTGAAGCAGTCGTAGGCCATCTCCGGAGTCATCAAGCTTTACCGCATGTACCGCAAAGCTGTCCCGGATTCTATGTGGGCTGACACCATGCACCTTCCCCGTCTCCGAGTTTACCAGGTCAGGGAGACCAGCCTTATCGGCACACTCTCGAACTATCTGCCAGGCCCGGTGCCGGCAGATCTTGAAGACAAGCCCTTCTGTCCTATCTCTATCGATGAAGTCTGAAAGCATACGCATAGTACTATCATCAACAGGAAGGGTCCTCATCCTGCGATGCTCTTTCTCTTCGCTGACTACACTATCCACTCTATCCCCACAGCCAGGGCAGAATCTGTGCGTTTGGCCCAGCCGTGCTTTACATTTCGGACAGTGAAGGGAGATGCGGTTCTTGAGGTGCAGGATGGTTACGGTTCCAGCACCGCGGTTGATATCCTCGACGCGGATGGCTAGTGCCTCGCTGACCCTGCAGCCAACCCTCACCAAAAGCCGGATGAGAAGGGCATCCCGAACGCACTCGGCCTGGTTTTCCAACTGCCTTAGCTCATCCATTTCAAGATAGGTTTTCATACCGATATTTCCTTGTGCCTTATCCAAAAACTGCCTGGTACCGGTGGTCCTTCGCTAGGTGAGGTAGGCTTCAACAGGATTTCTGAGGCTTTGTAATGCCTACCTTTTATTTACCTCTTAAACCACAATTTGGGCCCGGCCTGTCATAATTTCCATATAAAAAGGAAACGGGGGTGCCTTTGCACCCCCGTTTATTTGTTTCCTTATTTCAAATCAATTACTTAATTGTCACCCTCCTAAACCGCAATCTGTGTTTTATCTAATAAAAATACCATCGTCTAAAAGTGCCCCAAAGTGGTAGGTAGGGTACCCCCGAAAATGACCTCTATTGCCATGTTTTACCTCTTTAAATATAAAAAAAGTCGAATGGCATATTAGCCGCCCGCCTCTCTCTTCCCACCCAACCTACGTATGTTTATGTTAGCGACAATCAAGAATAGTGTCAAGCGAGACGAAGAAGAGTAAAGAGGGGCTTCTGCCCCTCTTTACTCTCGCTCCCTATACATGGTTTTCTCCCGCTGTATGGCTCGCTCATTGGCTACAGTGAGCAGGCAGGGCTTACATTTAGCAGGAGGGACGAGGGAACCCCTGTGCGTGCCACACTTTTGCCTGCTCTGTCCCACCCTGCTTACACTATAATAGCATCGATATAAATATTGTCAACCGTGGCTTTATAAACCCCGCCAGCCCTATGTAAATGACCTATAATAATATTTTATTCATTATATTACCCCCTAAAGGTGAAGAGGCTTTGGCACCGGTGCCGGTGCCAAAGTTTATCAATGGGTAAGTAGCCGATATAGACTAGACACGCGCGTGTCTAGTCTATCCTTTGGACATCAACGGATTGCCGCCGGCAGGCTGATATGACAAAAAAGGGGGTCGCTATTTTGCTGATATATTGCTGATATGTTGCGGATATTTGGTTTATTTTATTTTATTTTTTGTTTTATTTATTGGGGTGCTTATTTCATTTATTGGGGTGCTTATTCCCTTATTTATAGCTAAATTCAGCCAATAATGCCTCGATATTGTTTGTACATTTCTTGCCAAGATGTACTTAATCTTCGCTCCTCCAGGGATTAAGAGTCAGCTGCTCTGCCAATTGAGCTAGCGGCCCATATTATTTGTCTCGATGTCCCCGATGAATATTGTAACAATTACCAGGCACTTTTATCAAATCATCTTTCTCCTGAGTCACCGATACTGGTATTCCTGTTATAATCTAAAGCTGCTATTGATAAACAAGCCAACCTGTTATAAAATTAACGGGGGTATTTAACTATGCGTAATAAAAATGTTAAACCTTCTGGTTCTAATATACGAGAAGGCGTCTTTTCTAAAGCCATAGAAGATATAGAAGATAATGCTACAGCATTAAATGAAGCTGTATCATCAGCCAGGAAATGGGACAAATCGGCCAAAGAAGCCGCCGAAGAAGCCATAAAGATAGCCCGTGAGGCTATCAATATAGCCAAGCAGTTAAGCAAATCAAGCAAAAAGGTCGCCGAGACATATAAAAAAGCGTCACAGGAATCGGTTCGCCGGGCGGATAGGGTGACCAAGGCGGCTGAGGAAGCGGCTGAGTCGTACAACAGGGAATTCGAGAAGGCAATCAGAAATGCCGAGGAGATAAGCGATTGGGCTAGAGAGACCGCTGAGGAGGCGATAAGAACATCCCAGGAGATACTCACCGCCGCCAAGGAAACGGTCGATTCGGCCAAGGAAACGGTAAAGGAAGCGATAAAAGAATCACGCAAGGCGTTAAAGAGGACTGAGAAAACAGCCAGAACAGCCAGTGAGACAGCCGAGGAAGCATTGGTCGTTTCCCAGAAGGCCATGAGAATGACCGAGGAGACAGACAGATCAGTCAAGGAGGCTTCCTATGAAGCTATTAATACCTCACATGAGGCTATAAACAAGGCTGATGAGATAGGCAAGTCAAGCAAGAATATCGCCGAGGTATATAAGAATGCTTCACATGAAGCGGTTCGCCGTGCTGATATGGTGACTAAGGCGGCTGAGGAAGCGGCTGAAGCCTATAACAAGGCGTTCCAGAAAGCGATAATAAAAGCTGAGGAAGCGACAAACCTGTCTCAGGAGGCGGTAAGTAGAGCCGAAGAAACAGGCAGAACAACCAAAGAGAAGTCTGTGGAAGCGATAAACGTTTCACAGAAAGCCATAAGCAGGGCGGAGGAAGCAAGCAGGTCAGCCAGAGAGGCGTCAGAGAAAGCGATCCTTGCCTCTCAGGAAGCAGCGGGCAAGGCTGAAGAGGCAGGCAATGCAGCCAGGGAGACGTCTAAGGATGCCATAAGAGCATCGCAGGAGGCTATAGATAGAGTTTACGAGATAAGCGAATCGTCCAAGTCTGCCGTTGCCGAATGGATGCATAAATCACAGGAAGCCATAAGCAAGGCTGAGGAAGCAGCCAAATCAGCCAGGGAGGTCTCCGAGGAAGCGATAAAAGTATCGCAGAAAACAATACGTCGGGCTGAGGAAATAAGCAGGTCTTCCCGGGAGGCGTCCCAGGCGGCAATACGAGCCTCCAAAGTGGCGGCTCAGGCGGTTAAAAAAGCCGCCGAAGAGGCGGTTGATGGCTGGGGCAGGGTCTTCAAGGGTCCGATGGGCGATGCCAGTGAAACAGGTTTGATGACCAGGCAATTAGCCAGGCAAACAACCGAGGCTCTGACAAGCATACCAGAAAAAAGTGCCGACAATACCTCCGGGGAGATTGCCGAGGTGTTACCTGTGTCTTTTAAGGAAGCGATAAGCGAAGGTGGAGAAGACGAGGAAAGCGAGGAAAAGAAAAAGGAGCTAGCCAAAGAGCATCAAAAGAAAGCCCAGTCCCGTCTGGAATCGCTGACCAAAATGTTCCTGTCAGATAAGAATAGTCACTCCGACGAAGAAGGTGAAAAGGAAGAATATTAAACCAGCCTATCAAAGCAACGAAGGTATATCCTTGAAGGCTTCTTCCAGTCCTCTGTGCCCCCAATCTATTCCGCCCTGCCTCCTCTTGGTAGTGGATATATGGCCAATCGCTTTGGTAAAGTAATCCATGACCTTTCTGGAATTAACCAGCTCCGACAGGATGACGGTTACCTCCAGCGAGCCTTTGCCTCTTGGGTAATCGCCACTGCGTATTATTGCCTCCGTAGCCATTCCCTTTAACGACGCTGAAATCTCTTTTATCAGGTCCATACTCATCGCTTCGTAAGGTGCTGTCAGCAGATACAGGGCTTTTCTGGAATCGGTAGGGTTACACTTAAGCGACAATTCATCCAGGGCTTCGCTCATCGCCTGAACACCCTTCTGGGTTTCACCACTTTTATCCCGGAAATCGTTGCTCTTTCCAAAGGGCAGTCTGATACGAGGTATCTTCTCCGTACCGTATCCGATTACCGCCCATCCAGCCAGGGTCTGTATTATATCCCCGGCGTCAAGTACCCGCGAACCGATATATTTGGCATCCGTCTCTTCGCCGGCACAGAGCATATTGTAAAACGGCTTAACTACCATATAGTTTATCTTAGCCAGGTTGTTTCTTATGGAAGCGCTCTTTCTTATATACCTCTGGTTATCAACCAGAAATACGGCGTCAGCCACCAGGTAAGCAGATTTGAGGCATGTACCCACATTATAGACAGACCTTTCCTCGGTCACCTCTTCATACTGGAAGGGAAGGACGATAAGGTTGTATACCGGCTTCTCCGTATAACGCTCCTTCAACTGCTGTGTCAACACCGGTATCGCCCCGGAGCCGGTGCCGCCGGCGGCTGAGGCTATTACCAGTATGGCATCTGTCTCAGACAGCTTTTCCGACGCCCTTATACTCTCTATGATCTTGTCCCCGTCTTCTTTGGCTATCTCGGCGCCGATTTCATTCATCTTGCCGACGCCATGACCACCGGTCTTTTTGCCCCCGATAAGGATCCTATGGCGGAAATCAGACTTTATATAGAACAGCCCGCTCAAATCGGCGATATCCGTATTGACTGCCACCACATTGGTGATTATATCAACACCGCGTTGAACATGAGCCACCTTGTTTAACCGGGCAAACTCATCGGCAACCCTGCCACCGCACTGACCACAACCTATAACCATCAGCTTCATTTTGATACCTCCACTACCAACAGGTGTACCTTTCAGGGAATAGTTTTATTAGTGTATCATAATTAATGATACTCACCAAGATACATAGGGAACTAAGCCTATGTCGCTGAAGAACGCTGACCCTCTCCCAGATTTTACTTGTTTCGTCAGCCTTAGTCAACCTCAATGCTCTCTATCAGCTCGCTGTGACTTGTCATCAGAGCAACCTTATCAAGAAAACCTTTTAGCGAATCGCATTTATCCCTCAGTGTTCTCAATTCAACCCCGATGGGGTCGATAGAAGTCGGGCTATCCGCATAGGTGCCGTAGAAGGCAAAATACGCCTGGTTCAGCTTCCTTATATAGTAGCCCTGGGAGATTAAATACAACCGTTTCTGCTCCATAAACTCTTCAGCCAGCCCAAGCTCTCCCCGAGACAGATATTCGTCAACCTGTCTCCTTATATCTCTCATCTCCTTGTTAAAGTCGAACTCCGGCTCAGCCGCCCCGGTCTGACCTGTTTCTTCATCATACTTAGCATAATAGTTCTGGTACAGGATATCGCCTATCTCATCGCTTAACATACCGGCCAGCGTCTCATTAATGATGGCGATTTCGTAATTGCGCGAGACGCCGAGCAAATCCAGGGCATACATAAAGCCCAGCGGCTTAAAAAAGAGGTACTGGTGCAGCCACTCTTCAACAGCAGCGTTTATAGTGAACCTCAGACTGGCGCTACTGGCAACGAAAGCGGGATAGGTCGCCATCCCGCCGATATCTACCACCAGCGAAGAAATACCCAGCTTATCAACAGCTTCCTCAATGTCCTCTATTTCCTCCAGGGTTACATCCGCAACCAGGGTAATCTCCCTCATGCTCTCTATGCTATCCCTGGGGGAAACGACCAACACCTTCGGCGGCTCCTCTATGATGAAGTTCACCGGCGGGAAGCCAATCTCCAACCCTATACGGTTATCCAATGGATTGAATATACCCAGTTGGGTCAGGGTCTCTCTTATCTGCCTTTCTATTATCTTCTCAGCCTGCCGTTCCAAGGACTCCTGCTGCGCCTGCAGTATATTCATTTCAGCCTCAAGCGATGCTATGTCGCCCGTCTCAACGCCAGACTTTACCGCTTCAATCTCCCTGCTCAGGTCTCTTATCTTTTCCATAACGGAGAAGTATTCCAAGACCACGGTAGACTCATCGGCGGACACCTCCTCATCACCGAAGAGCATCTCCTCCAGCTCACCGGACAGAGCCCCCAGCTCCCAGCCGACGATATCAAAACGATACGGCTTGACTATCGAGTTCAGGCTGGCATCCAGACCAGTCCCCGGGCTACAGCCACTCCCTATTATACAGGGGAGCACCAGGACGGCTGTGATAACCACCCCTATTTTCAATTTTTCCACTCTGCCATTATAATAGTTACACACCCAGTATAGCACCTGTCCGGCAAACCGCTAGAATGGACTGATACCAGCCAAGCAACGATATGAAAGATTACTATCGAATCCTCGGCGTTCCGGAGACTGCCAGTGAGCAGGAGATAAAGAAAGCCTTTAGAAAGCTTGCCTTCAAGCACCACCCGGACACCAATCCAGGCAACGAAAGGCAAGCCGAAGAGAGGTTCAAAGAGATTAACGAAGCCTATGCCGTGCTTGGCGATAAGGGCAAGAGGCAACAATACGACCTCGCCCGCAAGGGACACTTCGCCGGCGCCGGCTACGGCGGCTATCGCTACTCACAGCAGGACATATTCCGTGATGCCTTTTCCAACCAGGCTACATTCGATGAGCTTGCCCGTATGTTCGCCCAGGCCGGCCTGAGGTTCGACCCGGAGTTCCTCAACCGGGTCTTCTTCACCGGTGGTGGTTCCAGCTTTCAATTCTATACCGGCTCCAGTCGCTCAGGACAGAGAGTTGCCACCTACAAACCGAACTGGCTGGAGCGACAGCTTTTCAAGGTTGTAGGTAAAATAGGGCGGTTCGTCTTTCGTAAACTGCTTGGCATTGATTTTACCCCTCTGGACAGGCGAGACCTGGACCTTCATAGCGAGCTCGAGCTTTCTCCTGATGAAGCCGGCAGCGGCGGTGAAAAGGAGCTCACCTATAAGAGAGGCAAGCGTAAAAAGAAACTGATGGTCAAAATCCCACCCGGGGTCAGGTCAGGCACCAGAATCAGGCTAAAGGGTATGGGGTTAATCGATAATAAAAAGGCGGGGGACCTTCACCTTCACATCAAGATAGCCAAGCGAAAACCACTGAAGCCGAGCTAAGCCAGACCAGCGGCGGTCCCGGCCAGCTCCCAGGCATACTCATATAGGTGCAGCCCCTTGCTCATAGCAATCAACTCACCATCGGCGACGCCTATCTCGGAAGCCATATACTCCTTGAGCAATTGCATCGCCGCCAGATTGGATGGGAAGCCAGCCCACAGGTCCCAGGAGCGGAAATAGGCGATGTAGTGTAGCTTGCCGTACCTGACCCTGGTATCTATCCCCCTGAGGCACGGCGGGTCTTCCAGGTATATCGATTGCTCGTTACCGACAGACATATATGCCTGATTGGTATTATAGCCATTGGTATTGTACATCTTGATTACCTCAGCTATCTGCTTCTCCAGATACTGGCCGTAGGTATACTGCTCGCCCTCGGCTCTATGGGCAGTCATAAGATAGGGGAGGTAGCTCTCGATATACTCCATAGTGGTCGGCGACGGTACTCCCGCCGGCACGTCCGGGGTCAGCGGCCTCGTCCCCGGGTTGGTAACCTTAACGACGACCAGGTCAAGCTCCTTGCGGTGCTGGCCGGTGTAACTGCCCCGCTCTATCTTATAATGGTAACCGTCAGTCAGCGTCTTGCGCAGGCAGAGAAACCACGCCTCAGACAGGTCTCTAGCTTCAATAACCGATATTTTCATAGACTATAAGCCTTTATTACTTTTCAGAAGCTCTGCTACTTCTTGTGAAATATGGAAAAGAACCTGTCCTGGTACTCATCAAAAAGGCCCCAGCTTCCCAGCTCGTCTTTTAGCTCACGGGCCTCAATCTCCCCCATAGCCAGTTTCTTAAAAAGCTCCTCTATCCTTATCCTGGCTTCAAGCGGAACACCGCTGGCATCCATATCCAGCAGACCCTGGGATTTAAGCTGTATCAGGTTATTACGAAAAGAGCTCTTGGTTATTTCAAAGATAAACTTCATCAGCGATACGTCCCAGAGTTCGTCCCGTCCCTTGATTATTGTTACTAGCGGGTCGCCGCTCTCATCGATACCGGCGTTTATCTTATCGACCACGGAATCCAGACCATCGGCGACAATGGTAAGTCCTTCAGGCTCATTACGGTAGGTGTAAATAAGCCCCGGGGTATTGGGTCCCTGTTCCCGGCTGAGCATTTCGAAATACCTTTTGGCATCCGGGCTGAACCCCTCAACCCGAGAAAGGTAGTAGGGGGTTACTATCCTGGGCTTTTGGGCAATCACCCGCCCCTTGCGGACTACAGTCTCGGTAACCCCCGGCTCCATATCAGAGTATATCGGCTCGGTAACCATATAGTAGCCGATATTGGTATTGCCGAATGTAGCCAGAGTCTGCTTGGGCAGTCTCAGTATCTCGGTATGCTTTACGGCGTCTTCTATTCTATCGTCACTGATTCCCATAATATTCCCCGCACTCACCTGATAACACGCCTATTTTATAGCCTTTAGCTCCTTTTTGTATTCCTCCAGGAGACTGATATATTGCATATCCATCTGTGCCGATGCCCGCCGCCACTCTTCCTGAAACTGGAGCAGGTTTTCCACATTTATCTCCAGCCCAGCCACGGAGCCCAACTGCTGTTCCACTGCCTGCTGTAGCTTGACCTTGAACTCAACCTTCAGTGACTCATAGGTCTGTTCTCTCTGCTGTTTCCCCTGCCCGGTGTAACGGTCAAATATATTCTTTATCCTGCCAAAGACCTCCTCCACTGCCGCCTTGTCTTTCTTTATACTCTTCAAGCCATCCATAGCCCTTTTATTTCTACTCTCGGACTGCTCGTTTTGGGGCAGACCGATACCGGCCATTAAGACAGATTCAGCCCCCTCATTGAGATATGTTTTAGCCTTTTCCTCATACCGTTTGAGCTCTTCTGTTAAATCACAGCCTTTGTTAAGGTACTTGTTCGCCAGCATTTCCCCCTCGGGAATATACTTCCACCTGAGGCGCTCCTCTTCGGTCACCTCCCCCAGGTCGTCTATCTTCTCCCGGGCTATCTCACGGGCACTCTTAATCTCGTCAGGCATATTAGTCCCACGGAAATATCTTTCTTCCCTATTCTTCTCTTCTAAATACATTATACTAGATTGTTGAGCAAGCTTAAAGCTGATACGCCAACCATTTTTTTGTTTATGCCGTTTGATGGTATAATCTATCCTGATACTAATGGGCAACCAATGTATTTCAAAAACGCTATCGATGCTCTGGGATATACGCCACTGGTGGAGCTGAGCCAGCTCAGTCCCAATCCCAAGGTGCGCATTCTAGCCAAGCTGGAGGGGAAGAACCTGGGCGGCAGTGCCAGTAACAAAGACGGAATCGCCAAGTATATGGTCGAAAAGGCGGAGCAGAGCGGCGAGTTGACCCATAGCAAGACCATAATCGAAGCTACCAGCGGCAATACCGGTATCGCCCTGGCATGGCTCGGGCGCAAGAAGGGCTACAAGGTAACCATTGTTATGCCAGACAGCATGAGCCTGGAGAGACATCAACTTATAAGAATGTTCGGCGCCGAGCTTATCCTGACCAAAGGGGAATACGGGATGAGCTCCGCCATTGACACCGCCCATGAGGCGGCGGCTAAAGACGATGGATACTTCCTTCCCGACCAGTTTTCCAACCCTGCCAACCCGCTGGCACACTACGAGACCACCGCCGCCGAGATAACTAGCGATTTCCCCTATGACAGGATTGACGTTCTGGTTGATCGGTACCGGCGGCACCCTGATGGGCACTACCCGGCGGCTAAGAGAGGTATACCCCGATATCAAGGTTATCGGCGTTGAACCACCCCCCGGCGATAGTATTCAGGGCCTTAAATGTATAGATAACGGTCGGATACCGCCAATCTTAGACCTTAACCTTATTACCAAGAGGGTTAAAATTACCAGCCGGCAGGCGGCTGACACCACCAGTCAACTGCTGGAAAGGGAAGGCATATTCGCCGGTCTGTCCTCAGGGGCGGTAACCCGTCAGGCAATCAACCCTGGCGGTGAAATGAGCGAGGGCAATATCGTGGCTATCCTTGCCGATGGCGGCTGGAAATACCTCAGCCTCGACCTGTGGAGTGGAGATAGATAGCCATTCCCCTTAATCTATTCCAGCGCCTCAATGGCTTCTTCGGCTCCGGCAGGTAACACTATGGAGACTGGCTGGTTGTAGTTATAGACCAGCAAATCCATAGCGGTTTCCATCGTCATTGAGCTTTCTTCATCGGGGTAGACCATAGATATATTCATCTCCGCCCTGGCGACAAGATAAGTATCCTTGGCTATCCATTGCTTTATGGAATAATCCTTGAACGCATCCTTATATAACTCTACTTGTTTACCCATATCGAGCAGATTCAGTTCTTCTCCTGATAACAAAGCCCGCTCCATAGCCAGTTGCAGTAGCTGCCCTATATCCGGTGTGAAATTAAGGATGTAGCAATCCACGCCTTTTACTTCCTCGCTGCCTACAACCTCAACCTGCACCGCCTGGAGCATCTCTATTTGAGGTTTAACCTGGCTCATTTCTTCCCAATATTCTCCCGACATATCCGCTTTTTCCCACACAGAACCCAACTCCAGGTCTTCAATCATGGTGTATGCCATACCATCAATGATATACATTGCCCCCGACATTTCCATGCCTCCCGCGAACATCGCCACACTTGCAGATATATCCAGCATCATTTCTCCATTCTCTATATCGAAGGTGCCGTTATAATCCATTGCTATAGTCTCTTCGTACGTCTTGTCCTCAGCCTCTGATACCATATTCATGGACATATTCAATTCAAACTGATATGTTTTTACATCATCCATTGCCTGGACTGCCTTCTCAATTATTTCCTCCGCCGACAGCAACCCGTCTCCACTGGGGCAGGCAGTGAAGTAAAGTGTAGTAACCAGCAATAGAGTAAGAGCTAATACCTTCTTAAACATCTTCAACCTCCTCCCTACTTACTTCCTCTCTGTTTTATCAGCCAGTATTCCAGGCTGTCAACCAGTGCCAGCCAGCTGGCTTCAATGATATTGGTTGAACTGCCCACCGTCCGCCACTGCTCGACGCCGTCGCTGGATTCAATAAGCACCCTAACCTGGGACTCGGTGCCGGTACTTTCCTCAAGAATGCGGACTTTATAGTCAACCAGCTTAATAACGGAAAGGCTGGGATAAAACCGCAGCAGTGCCTCGCGCAGTGCTTTATCCAGTGCGTTAACCGGCCCGTTGCCCTCTGCTGCCGTATGCATTACTTCATCGCCCACCCTTACCTTGACTACAGCCTCAGATAGCGTCTCATCGTCACTTCCCTTAACAGGTAAACGCCGCCTCTTTTCGTTGACTACCATAAAGTCAACCAGCTCAAATGGTGGTCTATAATCCGGAATGGAACGGTGCACCAGCAAATCAAAGGAAGCCTCAGCATTCTCATACTGGAAGCCTCGGCTCTCCATAAGCTTGACCTTCTCCAACAGCTCCTGGGCCTCTTTACTCTTCGGTGGCAGATTAACCCCTATCTCCTTTGCCCGGTGGACAATGTTCGCCCTGCCTGATAGCTCGGATACCAGCATTCTTTGCCTGTTACCTACCAGCCCGGGGTCTATATGCTGGTAGCTCCCCGCCCACTTTCTTAAACCTGAAACATGGAGCCCGGCTTTATGGCTGAAGGCGCTGGCGCCAACGTAAGGGAGAAAGGCATCGGGGGCAAGGTTAGCCACCTCACTGACGTAGTGTGCTGTTTCAGTCAGATTAGATAGCTGTTCATCGGAGATACAGTCAATACCCATCTTGAGCTTAAGCACCGGTATAATGGAGCACAGGTTGGCATTGCCACAGCGCTCACCATAGCCGTTTATTGTTCCCTGCACCTGACTCGCCCCAGCCTTTACCGCCGCCAAGGTATTGGCTACCGCCAGCTCGCTATCGTTGTGAGCATGGATACCGATAGGTACATCTGTTACCTGCCTGACAGTCTCAACAGCGGCTACCACCTCACCCGGCAAGGTGCCGCCGTTAGTGTCGCACAGCACCAGGCACTCGGCACCGGCTTCGTCAGCCGCCTTTAAGACCTTCAAGGTATATCCCGGGTTTGACTTATAGCCGTCGAAGAAGTGCTCGGCGTCAAGAAATACGGTAATCCCCTTTGCTTTCAGATATCTGATGGAATCGGAGACCATAGCAATGTTTTCCTCCAGGGTCGTCTCCAGCACCTGGGTCACCTGCAAATCCGAGCTCTTACCGACGATAGTAACCACCCCCGCCCCGGCTTCCGCCAGGGCTTTGAGGTTGCCATCCGCTTCCGCTTTGGTATTGGGCTTACGCGTACTGCCAAAAGCAATCAGCCTGGCATTGGTCAGGCTGATACCCCTGGCTTTGTCGAAGAACTCATCATCCTTGGGACTGGAGCCGGGCCAGCCACCCTCGATAAAATGAATACCCAGCTCATCCAGGCGGCGCGTTATGTTTAGTTTATCCACCACCGAGAAGGAGATACCCTCTCGCTGGGCCCCATCTCGCAGTGTGGTGTCGTAAAGCTGTATTAATGGCAACGGCTAGCCCCCTACCCTCTCGGCGATTAAATCGCCCATCTTTTTAGTGCCTACCTTTGTTCTCCCTTCCCCCATTATATCATAGGTTCGATAGCCTGCCTCCAGCACCTTCTCCACGGCGTCTTCCACCTTCTCTGCTTCCTCAGTCAGCCCCAGGGAGTAACGCAGCATCATAGCCATACTTATAATGGTGGCGATGGGATTAACCATATCCAGGCCGGCACGGCGAGGGGCACTGCCATGGCTGGGCTCATACATTCCCAAAGTGCGGTTGCCCTCTTTCGGCACCCCGGCCAGGCTGGCAGAAGCCAGCATTCCCAGCGAGCCGCCCAGCATCGATGCCTCATCGGTTAGTATATCACCGAAGGTATTCTCGGTAACCAGCACATCCAGATACCTGGGGTTCTGTATTATCCTCATGGCGCAGGCGTCAACCAGCATGTGCTCCAGCTCAATATCGGGGTAGTCTCTGGCAACCTCAATCGTTACCTGCCGCCACAGCCGTGACGATTGCAACACGTTAGCTTTGTCCACCGATATCAGCTTCTTCTTTCGTGTGCGGGCTATCTCAAAGCCTACCCTGACGATGCGCTCAATCTCCTGCTCCGAGTAAACCATCGAGTCAACGGCGCGCCGTCCCCGTGACGTCCGCCACTGCCTCTTGGGGCGCCCGAAGTATAGCCCCCCGGTAAGCTCGCGGACAAAGATAAAGTCCACCCCCTTGATGACCTCCGGTTTGAAATTGGTGTTGTCGATAAGCGACGGATAGACGGTCACCGGACGCAGATTGGCGAATAGCCCCAGCTCCTTTCTGAGCGCCAGCAGGCCGTCTTCCGGGTGAAGCGGCGCCTGCGGGTCATCATACTTTGGGTCACCGACGGCGCCCAGCAATACGGCATCGCTCCTCTCGCATATCCTCAGGGTATCCTCAGAAAGAGATGTCCCCTCCTTTTCAATCGCCACACCACCCACCAGCCCATAGCTCAGGTTGAAACCATGCCCGAATCTTCTGCCTACTGCTCCTAAAACCTTAATTGTCTCCTCGATAATCTCAGGGCCAATGCCATCACCGGGCAAAACCGCCAGCTTAAACTCCACTTCAGACCCCCTTCTCAGCCAGTCTCTTTTTAGTATATTCGATGAGCCCACCGGCGGCGATAAGCTCGGCCATAAAATCGGGGTAAAGCTTGGCGTTATACTCACCGCCCCGGGTCAGGTTCTTTATTCTGCCATTAGTTATGTCTACTTCTAAAGTATCCCCGTCTTCGGTGCTGTCCACCACCTCCCCGCACTCAAGCAAGGGCAGGCCGATGTTTATGGCGTTGCGGAAGAAGATACGGGCAAAGCTTCTGGCTATGACGCAGGAAACCCCCGCCGCCTTGATTGCCAGCGGGGCGTGCTCTCTTGATGAGCCGCAGCCGAAGTTGGTGGTCGCCATAATTATATCCCCCGGCTTAATCCGCTTGACGAAATCGGCATCTATAGCCTCCATGCAGTGCTTTGCCAGCTCCGCCGGCTGGGATACATTGAGATACCGCGCCGGTATTATGGCATCGGTATCCACATTGGCGCCGTATTTTTGCACTCTACCTTTTAGCATTTTTAGAACCCCTCACCCTTTATCCCTCTCCCCTTATTAAGGGGAGAGGGAAGAGAATTTCTTAAAGGGGCTTCGCCCCTTTCAATCCCTTTTTTACTTTTGTTTTATTCCAGTTACCGTAACTTGATGAGTATTATCTGAGCTGCGTTTTGTAAATCTATAGCCTGTAATATCAACTTCATCCCAATCCTGGCTAACAGCTAATAATACACGAGCAAGATGTATTGCCTGTTCACTAGATAATTTTACTCCAACAGTCTTAAGCTGCGATACTGTCTTTTCTGTATTTTCTACAGGATATATCCTTAATGCTCTAACATTTGGGTTAATAACTACACTTGCCGGTGATTTTCTTACTGGCAACTTCCTCACCTCCAATTTATATTTTCTATACCAAAGCTTTCTCCAACCCCCTAACCCCTCTTATAGACCGCCTCGTAGTTCTTTATAACGAACGATTTTTCCATTGACGAGTGGATTTTTATAAACCCGTTCTTTTCCATAAAAGTATCCACTTCATCCACATCAACTTTCGCCAGCCCGAAGCTGTAGCCTGACGAGCTATCCATTTTAGTTATCGCTTCCGGGTAGATGAGGTCGGCATAGACAAAGTAACCACCGCCCCTTAAAACCCGCTTTATCTCTTTCAGGGCGTCCTGCCAGTTACGGATATGGTGTAATACGCCGAAAGACAGGACAACATCAAAGCTGTCATCTTCAAATGGCAGACTGGTACTGTCGGCTTCCATAAACTTCAGGTGGGGTATGCCATCATCGTTTTCCCGGGCAATCCTGACCTGCTCCGGGTCGACATCAACACCGGTAACGCTTCCCCTGTAAGTACGGGCAATATACCTGGCGACCTCCCCGTTGCCACAACCCACCTCGAGGAAGTCCGTCTCGTCGCCCGTCTCTATATAACCAAGCAGCTTTTTTGCCAGCGCCAGAACCCTTTTACGGCCCCAGCGGCTGTTGACCAGTAGTTTCTCGAGCTTCAGCATTTTCATGGCTCAAGTCCTAGACGGTGACCTCGTCCGGGCTAACTATCCTACCGGCTATGGCACTGGCGGCGGCTACCGCCGGATTGGACAGATAGACCTCCGACTCCGTGCTGCCCATACGGCCAACGAAATTGCGGTTGGTGGTCGATATACAGCGCTCACCAGCCGCCAGGACGCCCATATGCCCGCCGAGGCAGGGCCCACAGGTGGGCGTGCTGACCACCGCCCCTGCCCTGATGAAGGTCTCGATTATCCCTGCGGTTAAAGCATCAAGGTATACCTGCTGTGTGCCGGGGATGACGATACAGCGCACTCCCGGGTACACCTTTCTACCTTTAAGCACACCGGCGGCAATTCTTAGGTCCTCCAGCCGACCGTTAGTACAGCTACCGATTACCGCCTGGTCTATCGCTATGTCTCCTACCTTACCAACAGGCCTGGTATTGGCTGGTGAGTGGGGCAGGGCGACCTGTGGCTCCAAAGACGAAACGTCATATTCAATTACCCTTAAGTATTCAGCATCTTCATCCGGCTCATATACTGTATAGGGGCGCCTGGCTCGCGGCTCTATGTATTCCAGTGTCCTGTTATCCACGTGGAAAATACCCGCCTTGCCGCCGGCTTCTATAGCCATATTAGCCATGGTGAAGCGCCCGTCCATAGACAGTTTATCGATAGCCTCGCCGGTAAACTCCATCGCCGAATAAAGGGCACCGTCAACGCCAATGTTACCGATAGTATAAAGAATCAGGTCTTTGCCCCCCACCCATTTGCCCGGCCTGCCATGGTAGACGAACCTAATCGTCGGCGGCACCTTCATCCAGATATCACCGGTAGCCATAGCGGCGGCGATATCGGTCGAGCCCATGCCGGTGGCAAAAGCTCCCAGGGCGCCATAGGTACAGGTGTGCGAATCAGCCCCGATAACGACATCTCCGGGCAGTACCAGCCCCTGCTCCGGCAGGAGGACATGCTCTATGCCCATCTCGCCGACCTCAAAGTAGTTGACCCCCTGCTCACGGGCAAAGCGGCGTACCAGCTTTGCCTGCTCCGCCGAGGCGATGTCCTTGTTCGGGGTAAAGTGGTCAGGTACAAAGACTACCTTCTTCGGGTCAAAGACCTTGCCCGTCCCGAGTCGCTCAAACTCCCTTATGGCGATGGGGGCGGTGATGTCGTTAGCCAGCACCATATCAACCCGTACATTGATAAACTGTCCCGGGCTTACCTTCTTATTTCCGCTATGAGCGGCGAGTATCTTCTCGGCTAAAGTCAACATTGTCCCCTTATATTTAATTTTACGAGGTTAACTGGAGTGATGGCTACACAATACGACGGGGTAGTAGTAAAACCGCCAGCATCATCAGGGTGGTAACGGAAGCGATAATATACATACCGGAGCCAGCTGCCATACCGATACCGGCTGTCACCCATACAGTCGCTGCCGTGGTCAAGCCTTTCACTCCACCCTCGCTCCGTCTTATAATAACACCGGCACCGAGAAAACCGATACCGGTAACTATCCCGGCAGCTATCCGTGCCTGGTCAGCAACACCGAAGCCATTTATAGATACCACGGTAAACATGGCAGCACCGGCACAGATAAGTATGATGTCCCTAAATTCAACTGGTTTTTCCGCCTTGCCCCGTTGAAAACCGATTATACCACCAAGCGCTATCGCCAACAGGATTCGCAAGACCATCTCCAGTTCGACTGGCACTTTGAACCCTCCTTTAAGTAGCTATATGGCCGCTTTTTTGAAAGCCAGCAAGCGGTTAAGGGCATTGATATAGGCCTTGGCGCTGGCAACGATGATGTCGGTATCAGCACCACGACCGGTGTAGGTAACACCCTGGCTCTCTATCCTTATCAGCACCTCGCCGATGGCGTCAATGCCTTCGGTTACGGATTTCACCGTAAATTCGGTTAGCGTGTTGGGCACCTTTACCAATCGGTTGATAGCCTTATATACCGCATCCACGGGCCCCGTCCCCAGTGCTGCATCAGCCAAAGTTTGCCCATCGGGTCCGGTGAGCTTGACGGCAGCTGTAGGGATACCCCTATCGCCACAGGTTACCTGGATACGCTCTAGACGGTAGACTTCGGTTACAGTGCGCATTTCCTCAGCGACAAGAGATTCTATATCCCGGTCGGTAACCTCTTTTTTCTTGTCCGCCAGCTCTTTGAACGCCTGGAAGGTGCGGCTAAAGTCCTCTTCACCAAGGCTATAGCCCAGCTCGGCCAGCCGTTCTCGGAAGGCATTCCGCCCGCTGAGCTTGCCCAGCACCAGGCTGGATGCCGGTATGCCCACCTTCTTAGGGTCTATTATTTCGTATGTTATCGGCATCTTGATCACGCCATCCTGGTGAATCCCCGACTGATGGCGGAAGGCATTGGCACCGACAATCGCCTTGTTGGGTTGCACCGGAAAGCCGGTAAGCTCGCTCACCAGCCGACTGGTCTTATATATCTGCTGGCTGTTAACGCCGGTCGATAGGTTGAAGAAGTCACTGCGGGTATTGATAGCCATCACGATTTCTTCCAGCGAGGCGTTACCCGCCCTTTCACCGATACCGTTGATGGTGCACTCCACCTGCCGGGCACCATATTTCACCGCCTCCAGGCTATTGGCAACCGCCAGCCCCAGGTCATCGTGGCAGTGAACGCTGACCATCGCTTTATCTATATTCTTTACGTTACCGAAAATGCCCTCTATAAGCCGGCCAAACTCACCCGGTATAGCATAGCCGACGGTATCCGGTATATTCACCGTGGTCGCCCCGGCATTTATAACTGCCTCCAGCACCTGATAGATAAACTCCGGGTTAGCCCGGCTGGCATCCATGGGTGAGAACTCTATATCATCGGTATACTTCTTGGCATGGGATACCATATCCCGGGACATCTCCAGTATCTGCTCACGGCTCTTCTTCAACTGATGCAACATATGAATATCCGAAGCGGAGAGAAAGACGTGTATTCGCGGGTGCCTGGCTTCTTTAACCGCCTCCCAGGCGGCATCAATATCCTTTGGGTGGGCACGAGCCAGAGCACATACCACCGTATTCTTTATCTCCCGGGCAATACACCCGACCGCCTCGAAATCACTCGGCGAGCTAACCGGAAAGCCAGCTTCGATGACATCCACACCGAGCTTCTCCAGCTGCCTGGCTATCTCCAGCTTCTCCTGGATATTAAGCATCCCCCCGGCCGCCTGTTCACCATCCCTCAATGTGGTATCAAATATGATTACTCTATCCATAGCTAACTCTCCCCTACTGGCTCACTCTTCAGTAGTAAGGTCAAGAAGTTTTTTAATTGTGCCCTTTATTTGGTCAAGGCGAAGCCGAACATCTTCTATTCTTAGACCAGCCTCATAAAAGTTACTGTGCAAGCCACTGGCAAGTCCATGAGCTTTAGTTATTTCTTCGTCTTCAAGTTCCTTTGCTAATTTCTTAGCATAATCCCCGATATCATCATGACGCCAAAGCATTGTTCCTTTTTTTGCCGCCACTGCCTTCAGTGCCTCAGCCATACTTCCCCATACGAACTCACCCGCCTTCTCAGCATCGCCAGCTTCAATAGAACTAAGAGCATTCTCAAAGTAGTGAATACTTTGAGCCTTATATTTTTCTAATAATTCCGTTTGGTTCACTTCTTCTCCGGGATCTCGTAACTCAGAATATCACCTGTCCTGGCATCTACTTTAACATTGGCTATCTTAACTGCTAATGCTCCCACATCTATATCTACTAACCAAACATCACCCTCCTTAACTGCCTTTAATGGCAAGGCAACAGGACTATACTTCTTAATAAACGAGTGAGCAATCTCCATAGCCTTATCGGCAGTGTCTACCTTTGCGGCTCTTACATAGGCAACAAGTTCCTTATCAAACTCATAAATCACATCAAATGCGGCTTTAACCGTTTGTGCATCCTCAAGCTTTTTCTCTGAGGCATCCATTTTCTTGTTCCAAAGTTCTAAGAATGACATTTTTTTGTCAGCTTCTAGCCATGTCGTGGCAATGCGAAGCTCCATAGGAAACATGAGCCTACCTATCATTTTAACAATGCGTAAGTCTTCTTTTTCTAACGCCGTCAATCGCTTCTTAATGTCTTCTAATTCGTCACTCATGGCTACTTTACCCTCCCTTAAGCCAGGGCATCATCTGGCGCAGTTCGGCGCCGACTTCCTCAATCAACTCCTCTGATTCCATTCGCTTAAGGGCGTTATATACCGGCCGGCCGGCCTGGTTTTCCAGTATCCATTCCTTGGCGAAGCTGCCGTCCTGAATCTCAGCCAGTATCTCCACCATCTCGTCCCGCACCATATCATCGATTACCCTCGACCCGCGGGTATAATCGCCGTATTCGGCTGTATCGCTTACCGAGTAGCGCATATAGTTAAAGCCACCCTTATAGAACAGGTCGACAATCAGCTTCAGCTCGTGCATACACTCGAAGTAGGCTATCTCCGGCTGGTAGCCGGCTTCAACCAGGGTATCAAATCCAGCCTTTACCAGAGAGGTGACGCCGCCGCACAGCACCGCCTGCTCGCCGAAGAGATCGGTTTCGGTTTCCTCGGCAAAGGTCGTCTCCAGTACCCCAGCACGGCTACAGCCGATGCCCTTTGCATAAGCCAGGGCTAGTTCCCTAGCCTTTCCTGTAGCGTCCTGTTGTACCGCTATCAGGGCCGGTGGCCCAATGCCCTCGGTATAAAGCTGTCGCAACATATGACCCGGGCACTTGGGAGCAATCATGGTAACGTCGACATCAGCCGGCGGCATAATCTGCCCGTAGTGAATGTTGAAGCCGTGGGCAAACATCAGCATCTTGCCCGATGTCAGGTCATCTACAATCGATTGGTGGTAGATTTTAGCCTGCATGGTGTCTGGTGCCAGCATCATAATCACATCCGCCTTCCTGGCTATCTCTCCAGCAGTCGATACCTCAAAACCGTCTTCCTTGGCCTTATTCCAGCCCGGGCTCCCCTCAGCCTCAGCAACTATAACCTGTAAGCCGCTGTCCCTCAGGTTTTGCGCCTGGGCATGACCCTGACTGCCGTAGCCGATAATTCCGATTACCTTGCCTTCAAGCAGTGACAGGTCGCAATCGTTATCATAATATATCGTTGCCATAATTCACCCTCCTTAATTTTATTCTATTTTATAGGCTGTTTCTTGCTTCTTGCCTGAGTTCCGGTTTCTTTCTCTTCCTTTATCATCGAGCCTGAGCCACCCCTGGTCATGGCTATAGAGCCCGTCCTGGCTATTTCCTTTATACCGAAGCCTTTCAGCAACCGGTATAACGATTCTATCTTGTTATCTTCTCCGGTAACTTCTATAGTTACCGAATCCGAGGATACATCCACTATATTCGCCCGGAATATATCGACAATCTGCATCACTTCACTGCGATTGGCTGCTGTCGTCCTTACCTTTATCAGTGCCAGTTCCCGCGTTATTGTGGCTTCACCTGTAACATCCAGCACCTTGATGACGTCAATAACCTTTTCCAGTTGCTTCCTGACCTGTTCCACCTGCGTCGTCGAGCCGTCAACCACTATCGTCATCCGTGATATACCAGCCACCTCGCTGTGGCCAACGGCAATACTCTCGATATTGAAGCCACGCCTGCGGAATAGGCTGGCTATCCGGTTGAGCACCCCGGGTCTATCGTTAACCATAGCGACTAGGGCGTGTTTCGTTGTGGCCATACCTTCACCTCTTTCCTCGGTCCCTCCACTATCTCGGCAAGAGATGCCCCCGGCGGCACCATAGGATATACGTTCTCCTCCGGCTCCACCATAAAGTTTATCACAAAAGGTCCGGGCTCCCTCATTGCCTGCTCAATAGCCGGAATCACCTCTTCCTTGCGTCTAACAGTTGCCCCCGGTATACAATAAGCTTCGGCAATCTTGACGAAATCGGGGCAGTTCAAGGAGGTAGCAACATATCTTTTCCCGTAGAACATCTCCTGCCACTGCCTCACCATCCCCAGAAAGCCGTTGTTTATTATAGCTATTTTAACCGCCGCCCGCTCTTGAGCTATGGTCGCCAGTTCCTGTATCGTCATCTGGAAGCCGCCGTCACCGGCAATACTCCAGACGACCCGGTCGGGACAGCCAATCTTAGCCCCTAGAGCCGCCGGCAGCTCAAAGCCCATCGTCCCCAGGCCGCCGGAGGTTATCAGGCTGTTGGGCTTATCGAACCAGTAGTGTTGAGCCGCCCACATCTGGTTCTGGCCTACTCCGGTTACGATGATGGCATCACCACCGGTTACCTCGTATATCTTACGAACGACATACTGGGGTAAAACACTCTCGCTTTCCCTGATTAGAGTCGAAGGGTGCTCCTTGCGCCAGTCGTCAAGTTGTTGCAACCATTTAATATGCTCGGCCTGTGTTATAATTTTATTCAGAGCCTTCAGAACAGTTTTCACATCCCCGACTATGGGCACATCGACACGCACGTTCTTGCCAATCTCCGCCGGGTCGATGTCAATGTGTATGATTCGGGCATTGGGGGCAAAACCGCTTACCCGCCCGGTTGCTCTGTCATCAAACCTCATGCCGATAGCAATAATGAGATCAGCACCGTCTATCGCCAGATTGGCATATGCCATACCGTGCATACCCAGCCAGCCATAGGACAGTGTATGGGAATCGGGGAAACCACTGATGCCCAGCAGCGTGGTAACCACCGGTATCTGCGCCGTTTCCGCCAGTTGTTTCAGCTCGTCATAGGCTCCGGATATGATTACCCCCCGTCCGGCAAGTAAAACTGGCTTTTGGGCTTCATTTATAAGCTTGGCCGCTTTTTTAATCTGCGCCGGATGCCCCTTCAGCGTCGGCTTATAGCCAGGTAAGACTACCTTTTCCGGATAGTTGAACTCCGCTTTATCTATCTGCACATCCTTGGGCAGGTCTATCAGTACCGGGCCTGTTCGTCCTGTCCTCGCCAGGTAAAAGGCTTCCTTTATTGTTTTAGCCAGTGAACCGGGGTCAAGAACGAGATAGTTGTGCTTGGTTATAGGCAAGGTTATGCCGGTAATATCTATCTCCTGGAAGGCATCTTTGCCGATAAATGGCCTCGCCACCTGACCCGTTATAGCCACTAAGGGTACGGAATCGAGGTAGGCATCGGCGATACCGGTTACCAGGTTGGTCGCCCCGGGGCCAGAGGTAGCCATGCATACACCCACCTTACCGGTGGCTCTGGCATAGCCCTCGGCGGCATGGGCGGCACCCTGTTCATGGCGCACCAGTATATGCCTGAGCTGAGGGTATTGTGGCAGGGTATCGTATAGTGGCAGAAGAACGCCACCCAGGATACCGAAGATAACCTCTACCCCCTCCTTTACCAGGCTTTCACATACAATCTGGGCACCCGTCATTTTCATATCTACTATACCTCCTGCTAGATAAACACCGCCCCGGTGCTGGCTGAAGATACTTTACTTGTATAATACTTGAGATAACCTGTCTTTATTCCGGGCTTAAAGTCTCCCAGACAAGCTAGCCTCTCTGCTATTTCTCTATCACCTAGCTCAACCTCAAGTTTGTTGTTAGTGATGTCAATCTTAATTATATCCCCTTCCCTTACAGCGGCGATAGGCCCCTTGCTCGCCGCCTCGGGCGAGACATGCCCGATAGCGGCGCCGCGGGTAGCCCCGGAAAAACGTCCGTCAGTGATAAGGGCAACCTCTTTATCCATACCCATACCACTGAGAAGCGAGGTGGGGGTAAGCATCTCCCTCATCCCGGGACCTCCCCTTGGCCCCTCATAGCGGATAACCAGCACATCACCCGGTTTTATATCTCCGGCCATTATGGCTTTAGTCGCCGCCTCCTCGGAGTCAAATACCCGGGCTGAACCTCGATGAACCATCATCTCGGGAGCCACCGCCGACCTTTTAACGACAGCGCCATCCGGCGCCAAATTACCAAACAGTATAGCGAGACCCCCTTCAGCCGAATAGGCGTCAGCCACCGGGTGGATAACCTCGCTATCCATTACTTCACTTTCATTTATTACCTGAGCTACCGTCTTTCCCGATACAGTATTTAGATTAGTATTGAGATACTTTTTTAACTCTTTCATCACCGCCGGAATGCCGCCAGCTCTATCTAAATCCTCAATGTGATAGTCACCGGCTGGCCTTAGCTTACACAGGCAGGGCGTCTTTTTGCTTATCTCGTTTACCAGCGACAGGGGGAAATCAATTCCCGCCTCGTGAGCCACCGCCATGAGGTGCAACACCGAGTTGGTACTGCCCCCCAGCGCCATATCGACGGCGAAGGCATTCTCCACAGAAGCCCTGTTGATAATATCCCGGGGACAGACATTTCTATCCAGCAGTGCCATAACCTTCTGCCCGGCCTCATAAGCCAGCCGACGCCGCCGGGCATCGACCGCCGGCACAGTGCCGTTGCCGGGCAACGCCATCCCCATAGCCTCTGTCAGGCAGTTCATGGTATTGGCGGTAAACATTCCAGCACAGCTACCGCAACCGGGGCAGGCAACCTCTACCAGGCACTCCAGCTCGGCTTCGGTCATCTTGCCCTTGAGCACCCTGCCGACAGCTTCAAAGACAGAGTTAAGGTCAACCTTCTGCTCCTCCTTGCCACCGGCAAGACGCCCGGCAAGCATAGGGCCGCCGCTTATAAAGATGGATGGCAGATTCAGCCTTGCCGCCGCCATCAGCATCCCCGGGACTATCTTGTCGCAGTTGGTGACAAAGACCAGGGCATCAAAGGCGTGAGCCTGAACCATAATCTCCACCGAATCGGCGATAAGCTCCCGGCTGGGCAGGCTATATTTCATGCCCTGATGGTTCATAGCAATGCCGTCACAAACGGCGATGGTATTGAACTCAAAGGGAACACCACCACCGCTACGCACGCCGGCTTTCACCTCCTTGGCGATTTCCCTCAGGTGGATATGCCCCGGAACGACCTCGGTGAAGCTATTAACAATACCGATAAAGGGCTTTTTCATCTCTTCCCGGGCTACGCCCAGGGCAAACAGCAACGACCGGTGCGGCGCTCTCTCTATGCCCTTTTTAACAACATCGCTTCTCATTAATACCCTCGCTATTCAAGCCCTATAATTAAAAACCCGCCCCTGTGGGGACGGATTAAGAATTCCGAGAGCCCACCTTCATTTATACCATCTAAAATTATCATAGCCCCTATTTATTGTCAAGCTAATACACGAACAATCTCCCCTGTCCACTCTATCCCTCCATAGCCGTTATCTTATCAATACGTCGCTGGTGGCGGCCGCCCTCGAACTGACCCTGGAGAAAATTGGTAACGATTTCGTCTAACAGTCCTCTTTCTATGCCGGCTCCCAGGCATAAGACATTGGCATCGTTGTGCTGGCGAGCCCGTTTGGCGCTGAAACCATCACAGCACAGAGCCGCCCTTATACCCTTTACCTTGTTAGCTGCAATACAGACGCCGATACCCGTCGAGCAGACTATAATGCCCATCTCGTAACCGCCTCCAGCTACTGCCTGGGCTACCTCCCGGGCGATATCGGGGTAGTCCACCGCTTCCTCGGTATAACAGCCGAAGTCCTTATAGCTATAGCCGGCACCGACTACCAGCTCTATGATTTGCTTCTTAAGTTCCAGCCCCCTGTGGTCACAGCCGATAGCAATACGCATTATATACGCCCTCAAGTTATATTATCCGGCAAACCTTCATAATCTCCTGCTTTGATATAGCACCCTCCCGTAAGACCCTGGGGACTTCTCCTGTAACATCAACTATGGTAGACTCCCTACCCCCGGGGCATCTGCCACCGTCGATAACCATATCTATCTCATTTCCGAACTGTGAGTAGACTTCATCGGCGGTAACGGCACTCGGTTTACCGCTCACATTGGCGCTGGTGCCAATAACAGGCGCTCCGATACCCTTTATAAGAGCTACCGCCACCGGATGCGCCGGAATCCTAACCGCCACCGTTCTACTGCCACCGGTAACGATATCGGGTACGGCATCGGATTTAGGCAGCACTACCGTCAGCGCACCGGGTAGGAAACGGCGTATTACAAGCCAGGCTGCCGGCGACACATATTCAGCGACCTCCGCTATCTGGTCTACTTCAGCCAGAAGCAAGGGCAGTGCCATATTCCGTGGCCGTTGTTTTACCCGGAAAATCCGCTCTACTGCTTTATAATCGCTATAACAGGCGCCCAGCCCGTAGACGGTATCCGTGGGAAAGGCGACCAGCCCGCCTCTTTTCAGTATGGCTATCCCCCTGTCAATCTGCCCCCTTATATCCACAGCCACCTTAGCCGATACCATTTTTCTCTCCAGTGATTGCATTCTCACTTGACGATAGTATACCATAATGATAACCTGTGTTTGAAAATGGCTGAGTTTGACCCGGAAAACTCCCCGGATAAGAGCTACCGAGTAACCACCAGCGGCGATATCGAGGTCTCCACCTACCTGGAGATTGCCAAGGGAATAGGCAGTGAACAGCCGGTCGCTGCCGGGGAAGCGGTATCCGGTGCCGAGCGAGAAGCGATAATCGTCATCGATTTTGGCTCGCAGTACAACCTGCTCATCGCCCGGCGAATCCGCGAGCTACAGGTATACTGCGAGCTGGTGTCCCACGATACCCCATGGGAAAAGATAGCCCCGCTGAACCCCAAGGGCTTCATCCTCTCCGGGGGACCAGCTAGTGTCTACGAACCGGGGGCTCCCCTGGCGCCAGCCTACATCTATGAGAGCCGCCTACCGGTGCTCGGCATCTGTTATGGTATGCAGGTGCTCAGCAAACAGCTGGGCGGTATTGTTGCCCAGGGAGCTAAATACGAGTACGGTCACGCTATCCTCCACCTGGGCGATGTCGACTCACCCCTGCTTGCCGAACTGCCTGATGTCTCTCCGGTATGGATGAGCCATGCCGACAAAATCGAGGCTATGCCACCCGGCTTCAAGTCCCTGGCTTATACCGAGAACTCACCCATCGCCGTTATGGGCAACGATAACAGAATCTTCGGTCTCCAGTTCCACCCCGAGGTCGCCCATACTCCTTACGGCAAGACTGTCCTTAGTAACTTCGTCTTCAAGATTTGCGGCTGTCAGGGCAACTGGACGATGGGCAACTTTATCACCGACAGCCTCAACAGAATCAAGGAGCAGGTGGGCGACGGCAAGGTTATCAACGCCTTATCAGGAGGGGTCGATTCATCGGTGGTGGCTACCCTCATCCACCAGGCTATTGGCGACCAGCTCAACTGTATCTTCGTCAACAACGGGCTGCTGCGCCGTGAGGAAGCAGATAGAACCCTGAAGGTCTTTCAACAGAACCTGGGGATGAAAATCACCTACGTCAACGCCATCGACCGGTTCCTTGACAGATTGAAAGGAGTGACCGATCCCGAGACAAAACGCAAGGCTATCGGCGAGGAGTTTATCAGGGTATTTGAAGAAGAAGCCCGGAAACTGGGCAAGGTCGATTTCCTGGCTCAGGGGACGCTCTACCCAGATGTTATCGAGAGTACCTCATCGGTAGGCACTGCCTCAGCCAAGATAAAGACCCACCACAACGTCGGTGGCTTACCCACCAAGATGACCTTCAAGCTCCTGGAGCCACTTCGCTATCTCTTCAAAGATGAAGTGCGCCAGGTCGGCTTGGAGCTGGGTCTGCCTGAGGAGATGGTGTGGCGTCAACCCTTCCCCGGCCCCGGTCTGGCAATCCGCATTATCGGCGAGGTCACCAGAGAGAAGCTGGAAATCCTAAGGTCGGCTGACTGGATTGTGATGAACGAGATTAAGAAGGCCAAGTTCTACCGCCAGCTATGGCAGAGCTTCGCCATACTGACCGATGTCAAGAGCGTCGGCGTGATGGGGGACTACCGCACCTACGGCTACCTCATCGCCGTCCGCGCCGTGACCAGCAACGACGCCATGACCGCCGACTGGGCGCGCCTGCCCTACGACCTCCTCAGCCGCATCGCCAACCGCATCGTCAACGAGGTGCCCAAGGTCAACCGCGTCGTCTACGACATTACCTCCAAACCCCCATCAACGATTGAGTGGGAGTAGGAATGAATTGAATAAGGGAGAAATAGGCACAAAATAATGATATTTTAAAAGGGAAACAATTCGTAGCTAGCTAGCTTTGGATTTGTTTTAAGAGTTATGTCAACTATAGAGTGGGAGTAATGAGGAAGGTTTATATAATGCATAAGGCATAATTCGGAGGGAGAGGTAGAGTTATGGATGAATTGAAGACCAATATCCTTTATTACGGTGATAACCTGGAAATACTGCGTAAGTATATCCCCGATAACTCTGTTGACCTGATATACCTTGACCCACCCTTTAATAGCAAAGCAACCTATAACGTGCTTTATAAAGAACCGACTGGGAAGCCATCGCAAGCCCAAATATCTGCTTTTGAAGATACCTGGCATTGGGGGCTGGAATCGGAGCGAGCTTTGCAGGAAATTGCTGCTTCAGCTATTGCCTCCGCAGAGGTGAAGGAGTTCATGTCAGTCCTTCCCAAGCTGGTAGGTAAGCGAACGGATATGAGGGCTTATCTAACAATGATGTGTATCCGCTTAATCGAATTGAGGCGGGTTCTCAAAAACTCTGGTTCGCTTTACCTGCACTGTGACCCCACTGCCAGCCACTATTTGAAGCTCCTTATGGACACGACATTTGGAGTGGCAAACTTCAGAAATGAGATTATTTGGAAGCGGACAACATCCCACGGAGACTGGAAACAAGGTGCTAGGCAATTGGGGAGAATTCACGATAGCATTCTATTTTATTCTAAGGGTGCTAACAACATATGGAACACACCCTTTGTTCCATTTTCTGCTGAACAAATTGAGCAGCAATACAATAAGACCGATGCGGAGGGAAGGCGCTATAGGCTGGTGACTCCCACAGCAAAGAAACCAGGTGGTGATACCTCATACGAATGGAAAGGGGTCAGACCGCCAAAAGGGCGATATTGGGCTTATACCAAGGAAAAAATGGCAGCAATGGATAAACAGGGCCTACTGTATTACAGTAGCACAGGTCAACCTTACATAATTTACTACCTTGATGAGAGGCCAGGAGTAGCTGCTCAAACAATTTGGACGGACATCACGCCTATGAGCCCTACTTCCAAAGAGCGTTTGGGCTATGCCACACAGAAACCTGAAGCTCTTCTTGAACGCATCATTCAATCATCTTCCAGCAAAGGCGATGTTGTCCTTGACCCGTTCTGTGGCTGCGGCACAGCGGTGGTGGCGGCGCAAAGACTCAACCGAAAGTGGATTGGCATTGACATTACCTATCTGGCAATTGGCTTGATGGAATGGCGATTAAAGAATATGGTTCCAATGCCAGCCTATAAGGTAATTGGAGAGCCTGAAGACTTGGCGAGTGCAGTAGAATTAGCTAACAAGGACAAATACCAGTTCCAGTGGTGGGCAGTTACACGCATTGGCGGTCAGCCCTACGGTGATAAGAAGAAGGGGGCGGATACCGGCATTGACGGTTACCTTTACTACATGGACGAGAAGGATAAAATTAAGAAAGCAATCATTTCCGTAAAGGGTGGCAAGAATATCAATGTCAGCATGATACGGGATTTAGGTCATGTGATAGACAGGGAAAAGTCGGATATCGGCGTGTTCATACTGCTGGAAAAGCCAACTCGCCCCATGCTCGAAGAGGCAGCCATGAA
>DAOUDM010000003.1:0-3144 GCA_034431095.1 Dehalococcoidales bacterium
AGTATTGCTTTACATCCTCAATAAAGTTGGCTCAAAACCCAATATCGGTGAGACTGTGTTATATAAGCTTCTTTACTTCATTGATTTTGACTTCTACGAAAAGTATGAAGAGCAACTGATTGGTGCCACCTATATTAAGAACCATTATGGCCCAACTCCAGTAGAGTTCGAGAAGATAATTAAAGTGATGGATAAAGAAATCATAAAAGTCGAAAACAGTTATTTCAGTTACCCTCAGACCAAATATTTACCTCTTAGAAAAGGAGACCTTTCCAAACTGAAGGCTAGCGAGATTGAAGTAATCGACAGTGTTTTAAATAAACTTTCCGATATGAATGCAAAGCAAATAAGCGACTATTCTCACGATGATGTCCCATGGTTAACAACAGAAGACAATGAGGTTATTGAGTATGAGTCTGTTTTTTATAGAACTCCTGCCTACTCGGTGAGAGAGTACGAATAATGGGGGCATTTAAGGAGACTTCTCGTCTTCCGGAATTCGAGAAGGATACAAAGAGACTCCTAAAAAAGTTTAAAACCATTGAGGACGACCTAAAGATCTTTATTGAAAAGCAACTATTCCTTTACCATAAATTGAAGGTTGACAACAAAGGTATTTTTCAAATCACAGGTTTACTGGTAGGAAACCCCAAGGTCTATAAATCAAAGAAATTTGCCTGCAGGTCTCTAAAGGGGAAGGGTGCTCGGTCCGGGATAAGAGTAATCTATGCCTATGATGAAGAGAAGGATAAGGTTGAGCTAATTGAAATGTACTACAAAGGTGATAAGGAAAATGAAGATAGGCAGAGAATACTGGAATACCTGCGCTAATAATCATAATGGCTAGCCGCAACTTGTTACTACTGGCTATCGGCGCCCTGATTCTGTTCTCTAGACGTGCTAAGTCAGCCAGTGAATCCGGATAATAGCAACCATTTTTTACTTACAGTATAGGTAAATATTTCTTAAGCTCGTATTCAGTTACCTGGGATCGATACTCGTTCCACTCTATTTTCTTGTTCTGTATGAAAGCCTCAAATACATGTTCCCCCAGGGCTTTTCTCACCAGCTCGCTCTTCTCGGTCAGCATTATCGCTTCCAGCAAGCTGGCGGGCAGGGTGCCTATTCCTCGCTTGCGCCTTTCATCTTCGGTCATCTCGTACACGTTTTCCTCAATCGGGTCAGGGGCTTCGTACCCCTTCTCAATCCCCTCCAGGCCAGCGGCCAGCATAACACTGAAGGTAAGATACGGATTGCAGGCGGGGTCGGGAGACCTGAATTCAATCCTGGTCGCCTTTTCCCGGCCGGGACGGTACTCCGGCACCCGGATAAGGTCGGAGCGGTTCCGCCTCGCCCAGGAGAGGTATACCGGCGCCTCGTAGCCGGGCACCAGCCGCTTGTAGGAGTTGACCCACTGGTTGGTAACCGCCGTAAGCTCAGGGGCGTATTTGAGCAGGCCGGCAATGTAGCCCCGGGCAACCTTCGACAGGTGGTACTCGTCATCCTTATCGAAGAAGGCGTTTCTTTCGCCCTTAAAAAGCGACTGGTGAACATGCATACCACTGCCGTTGATGCCAAATATAGGCTTGGGCATAAAGGTGGCATAGACCCCGTACTTCAGAGCTACTTCTTTAACAATCAGTCGGTAGGTCATCACGTTATCAGCCATGGTCAGGGCATCCGTGTATCTCATGTCTATCTCATGCTGGCTGGGGGCAACCTCGTGATGGGAGTATTCGACGCCGATGCCCAACTCCTCCAGGGTGAGGACGGTCTCCTTTCTCATCTCGATAGCGGCATCCCTGGGGGTGAGGTCAAAGTAGCCCCCATGGTCCAGCACTTCTGTAGTATAGGAGTTCGGGCCCTTATCATCCTTCTTAAAATAGAAGTATTCCAGCTCCGGACCCACATAAAAAGTATAGCCTATATCAGCGGCTTTCTTTAGATTCCTCTTCAGGACATATCTAGGGTCGCCGTCAAAGGGTTCACCACCGGGTCTTAGGATATCGCAGAACATCCGGGCGACGGCACAGTGCTCACGCGGCCTCCAGGACAACAACTTGAAGGTATCCGGGTCGGGCATCGCCACCATGTCGCTTTCATCAATACGGGCAAACCCTTGAATCGAAGAGCCGTCAAAGCCCATCCCCTCCTCCAGGGCTCCCTCCAGCTCCTCGACGGTGATGGCGAAGCTCTTGAGGATGCCCAGTATATCGGTAAACCACATCCTGATGAACTTGACATCATGCTCTTTGGCTGTCTTTAAGATATATTCCTTGGCTTCCTCTTTACTTCTGTCGGTCATCGCTACCCCCTTTTTTAGTGATTTGTACATTCTTGGTACATTATAGTATATATTCAGGCTAATAGCTCACTTTTAGCCATTATTTTCCTGATTGCATTTTTACCTCCGCAGTCTGTCTATATCGCATTTTCGTCTCTATCGCCGGTGCGGACACGCACCACGCTCTCTACCGGGCAGTACCATAATTTTACCATCACCTACCTCGCCTGTTCTGGCATCATAAATCAGACCTTTTCGTGGAAGCCGCATTGTCTTGCCCCCGAAGCAGTCTGCATGCTACAATAGGCAGGCCAGGGCTGAGAAGCCGAAGTAAGGTAATACTGCATAATGAGTGAACCTATTATCATTATCGAGAACCTGACCAAGTACTACAACAAGTTCCTTGCCCTCGACAACCTGTGCCTGAAGGTGGCGAAGAACGATAATGTCGGCCTACTCGGCCCCAACGGCGCCGGCAAGAGCACCACCCTAAAGATTCTGTGCGGGCTCATCCGCTCCTCATCCGGCGCCGCCTATATCGACGGCATCAACATAGCCCAGAAACCGGAGCAAGCCCTGCTCAGAATCGGCGCCATTATAGAGACGCCGGAGTTCTACCCCTTCTTCACACCAAAAGAGACCCTCAGCTACCTGGGCCGGCTTAGGGGAATGAATAGGGACAGGTTAAAGCAGGGTATAAAGGAGGTAATCCACCTCGTCAGGCTGGACGACTGGCTTACCGTAAAGATAGAGAAGTTCTCCCGGGGGATGAAACAGCGTCTCGCCCTGGCGCAGGCCCTGCTGCACGACCCGCCGGTGCTGATTCTTGACGAACCGGCTCTGGGGCTCGACCCCAGGGG
>DAOUDM010000004.1:0-14765 GCA_034431095.1 Dehalococcoidales bacterium
CCCGATAGCCTTATCATGGACTACTTTGAACTGGTGACCGATGTTTCCGACCGGGAGCTGGAGCAATTCGGGCAGGAGTTAGAGCATGAAAAAGTTAACCCGATGGAGCTGAAAAAACGTCTGGCAAGAGAGGTTGTCAGCCAGCTATACAGCGAAGAGGCAGCAATCTCAGCCGGTGAGCACTTCGCCAGGGTCGTTCAGAACAAAGAGATACCCGATGATATAAAAGAGTATCATTTTAGCCTTAGTGCAGGCATAGATATCAAAGGACTGCTTACTGCCACCCACCTGGCTAAGAGCCGTAGCGAAGCCAGTCGATTAATAGACCAGGGGGCAGTCAGCATCGATGGCAGGAAGGTAACCGATAGCCCTGTAGAATTAAAAAACGGTAGCATAATCAGAGCCGGCAAACGCCGTTTTGCTAAAATCGTCAATTCGGATATAATTAAACAATCACATAAAGGAACTGATAAGTAATGACCAATCTGCGCATCCCCGGCCCGACCCCCTGCCCCGATGAAGTCCTCAAGGAAATGAGCCGGCAGATGATAAACCACCGGGGTCCCGAGTTTGCCCGAATACTGAACGATGTTACTGACAAGCTGAAACAGCTCTTTCAAACCAGGAACGATGTCTTTCTGCTCACCGGCTCGGGGACGGGCGGCTTGGAGGCAGCGGTAGTCAATACACTGTCTCCTGGGGATAAGGTATTATCGGTCTCTATAGGCGTTTTCGGGGACAGGTTTGCCGCTATCGCCAAGCAGTTCGGCGCCGAGGTAATACCCCTCTGTTCTGAATGGGGCAAAGCGGCTGATATAGATGAAATCCGCCAGGCGCTCAGAAAAGAGCCGACAATAAAGGCGGTATTGGTCACCCACAACGAGACCTCCACTGGCGTCACCAACGACCTGGCTAAAATCAGCTCGTTAGTAAAAGAGTTCGACAAACTGCTTCTTGTCGACGCCATCAGCAGTCTGGGCTCAATCGAGCTACCGGTTGACGAATGGCACTGCGACGTTACCGTTACCGGCTCTCAGAAAGGGTGGATGGTGCCGCCGGGGCTGGCTATGGTCGCCGTAAGCGAGCCAGCCTGGAAGGCTAACGCCAAAGCCATGATGCCGCGCTTTTACTGGGACTTCGCCAAAGCCAAGAGCTATCTGGAGAAAGGGCAGACGCCATGGACACCGGCTATCTCCGTAGTCTTCGCTCTTTCGGTAGCCCTGGATATAATGCTCAAGGAAGGACTCTCCAGTATTATAGATCGACACGCTCGCATGGCTGAGAAGACACGCAACGGGGTCAAGGCTCTCGGCTTAAGCCTCTTTACCGAGGAAGGCTACGCTTCCAACACGGTTACCTCAATAGCCGCCTCGGACGGGCTTGATGTCAAGAAACTACTCCGCATCCTGAGGGAGGAGCACCAGACCGTTCTCGGCGGCGGTCAACAGCACCTGTCGGGTAAAATCTTCCGCATCGGTCACCTGGGCTGGGTAACTGAAGAGGATATCGACAATGTTCTCAAGGCACTCAAGATAGCCCTGCCACAGGCGGGATTCAGGAGCACGAAATAGTATGAAGGTCTTAGTTGCCGACCCCATCGCCCAGGAGGGCATAGATATCCTTAGTGAATGCGCCCAGGTTGATGTGAAAACAAACCTGAAGCCGGAGGAAATAGTAGCCATAGCCGGCGACTACGAAGCCATTATCGTACGCAGTCAGACCCGTGTCACCGCCGAAATTATCAAGGCGGGCAAGAAACTCCAGGTCATCGGCAGGGCTGGCGTCGGGGTGGATAATATAGATATAGACGAAGCCACCCTGCACGGCATCATAGTGGTCAATGCCCCCACCGGCAATACCATATCAGCCGCCGAGCATACCATCGCCCTGATGCTGGCTCTGGCACGGCATATTCCATCGGCTAATGCCATGCTCAAGTCCGGTGTCTGGCGACGGGCTGACTTTATGGGCACCGAGGTAAAGGGCAAAACTCTGGGCATAGTCGGACTGGGCAATGTCGGCTCTGATGTCGCCAGGCGTGCCAGGGGGTTGGAAATGAAACTTATTGCCTACGATCCCTTTATATCCGCCGAACTTGCCCAGAATCTACAGGTGGAGCTCTTTCCCCTGGAACAGCTATTAAAAGAATCGGACTTTATCAGCTTGCATATTCCGCTTACAGAGTCAACTAAAGATTTAATCGGCACCAAAGCACTGGCTATGGTCAAGCCTGCGGTGCGTATAATCAACACCGCCCGCGGCGGACTGATTGACGAAGAAGCCCTGGTAAAAGCGATAAACGAAGGCAGAGTGGCTGGCGCCGCCATCGATGTCTTCTCCAGGGAGCCGTGTACCGAGAGCATCCTATTTGAAAATGACAGGATAATAGTCACCCCCCACCTCGGCGCTTCCACCACCGAAGCTCAGGCTTTAGCCGCTACCGAGGTAGCCAAGCAGGTCGTCGATGTCTTCAAAGGACAGCCAGCCAGGTACGCCGTTAATGCTCCGTTCATCTCGGTGGAGGCACTGCCGGTGCTGGTGCCGTTCCTGAAGGTAGCGGCTACCTTGGGTAGTCTGGTCAGCCAGCTTGCTGAGGGGCAGATGAAGAACATCCATATAAAATATAACGGTGAGATTGCCAACTACGATACCAACACCCTCAAAGCTGTTATCCTGGGGGGATTGCTCAAGGAAATAACCGAGGAAAGGGTCAACCTGGTCAATGCCAACCTGGTTGCCGCCCGGCGTGGCCTCAAAGTGGTGGAGCAGAAAGAGGCTACCTGCGAGAACTACGCCAACCTGATTACCGTTGAGGTCGTTACCAGCGAAGGCGCCACCACTGTTTCCGGCACCGTCCTACGCGGGGAGTCCCACATCGTCCAGATCGATAACTACTGGATTGATATCGTGCCTACCGGCGGCTACTTCCTTTTCAGCGACCACCGTGACCGCCCCGGTCTCATCGGAGCTGTTGGTAAAATAACTGGCGATGCCGATATAAACATAAGCTATATGAACCTGAGCCGGCTTAAACCAAGGGGGCAGGCACTTATGATACTGGCTCTCGACGAAGCTCTGCCCGAGGAGCACCGGCAACAGATATTGGCCTTGCCCGATATTGACACCGCCAAACTAGTCAAAATGTAAGGCAAAGGTTAAGGCTATCACCGCTGAAACGACGCCCTATTAACCAGTAAAATATAACATCTGGAGTAGTAAACGACTATGAGAATCGGAGTTCTGGCTCTACAGGGTGGTTTTATAGAGCACATCAATATACTGGAGAAGCTAGGGGTAACGGCAAAACCGGTCTATAAGCCCGATGAACTCGAAGGTATTGACGGGCTTATTATCCCCGGCGGTGAGAGCACCTCCATGTTGAACCTGATGAACGGCTTTAATATATTTGAGCCGCTTAAAGAGAGGGCTCGAGACGGGCTACCGGTTATGGCGACCTGCGCCGGCATGGTGTTGCTGGCTAAGGAGGTTTCCAATCCCGACATGGAGACACTAGCGCTTATGGATATATCGGTAAAACGCAACGCCTTCGGCAGACAGGTTAACAGCTTTGAGGCTAGCATTGATATACCTTCGTTAGGTAAAAAACCTTTTCCGTCAATCTTCATTCGCGCCCCGCTGATTGAGTGCGCCAGCCCTAATGTAGATGTGTTGGGTAGCCTGGGTAATGGGGCTACTGTTGCTGCCAGACAGGGACGGCTACTGGCGATAGCCTTCCACCCTGAGCTTGGCCAGGATACGAGGCTTCACCGCTACTTTCTAGAGATAGTCGCTGACTACCTGAAGAAAGAAGAAAGTAAGAGCGTTCCTGAAGCAGCTATACCAGCCGATTGAGTACCAGCCCCGACGGTAGCTTGGGGTAAAAATAGGTTGATTTCCTGGGCATACGGTCGCCGGCATCGGAAATGTCCTTAATCCTTCGGCTATGTACCGGGCTTATTATAAACGCCAGCTGGTGTTCCTGTTTTAATACCTGTTTAACTGCATCCCGATGGTCATAATTATAGGAGATCTTAATCTCTTCCTCGCTGCTTAATCCCAGCAACTCCTCCAGTATAACGTGGTCAACGATGCTGACATCAAGCCTTTTATACAGCGCGGAGTAGAAATAGGGCATCATCTTGCTGGCGCTGGCTAAGTCCCGCAGTGTAAGCAGTAAAAGATTTTCATCTCTGAGACCGAACAGGAGCAGTCTTATCTCGCTTTCATCGGCAAGTAATCCATCAACTCTTTTCCATATATCGGGTAGACTCAGCGGCATCTCCTCGATATCAAAAAAAACCCTCAATTTATCTTCCAAGCCAGCCAGTTTCGACGACGGCATACCACGAATAAGGCGGTGCGGCGGCAGTATGACCAGGCCCGGGTCGTCAAAATCCACCAGCGACATAAGGGTATAGTTAAAGGCACTATCTTCTGATACCGTCGAGTGAATGGTACGCTGTTCTCGCTGGTAGATAAGGGCGCTCTCGTAGCGATGGTGGCCATCGGCTATATAGAGCGGTTTTTCGGCAAAGAAGCCACGGATTTCATCAATAACCTGAGGGCTGGTAATCGGCCAGACCTTGTGCCTCTCCGTATCGTAACCTTCGATATTTATTATCGGCTCGCCCAGCTCCTGAGCATTAACTAGTGAAGAGATATACTGCTCCTGGTCTTCAAACATGACCAGTATCGGGCTGGTATTAGCTCTCAGTGCCCAGAGCAGGCTTATCCGGTCGCTTTTAGCCTCAGCCAGCGTGCCCTCGTGAGGACGGATAACATTCTTGTGCCACTCCTCCAGCCTGACCCGGGCGACCAGACAGCGGCGCTTGTATTCCCTGCCCTTGTGTATAAAATAGTGGTAGTGGAGATAGATGGTCGGTGTCTCGTCGGTGATGAAAACCTTCTTCTTCAGCCATTCTTCCATGGTGCTTGCCGAACGGGTATATTTGTTGTCCATTGTCGAGTCCTGCGGTAACTGCCGGCCGTGCTCTATGCGGATGAAGTTGTACGGGCTACGACGATACAGCTCCTCCTCCATCTGGGGGGTAATAATGTCATACGGGGGGCAGATAACCGATGACAGGTCTTTGACTATCGACTTATTGTAGCGTACGCCAGGAAAGGGCTGGACTTCAGCCATGCTTAACAATCTCCAAATCTATTTTATTAGTTCTAGCAGTTCAATCTCGCTGATTTGCCTGATGCCCATGCTCCGGGCGCGTGCCAGCTTGGAGCCAGGCTCGGCGCCGACCACCAGATAGTCCGTCTTACTGGTGACATCGCTCTTGGCACTGCCTCCGAGGGCTCTTATCCTAGCCTCCGCCTCCTGCCGGGATAGGCTATCCAGCCGACCGGTAACAACAAACTCCTTACCTTCGAGTGGTAGCTCGCCCGTCTTCGCTTCTTTTATCTTCGTTAACACCTCAGCCGTCTCCAACTTTTTTATTATCCTCTGATTTTCCTCGTTCTGGAAGAAGGCGATAATGCTGTCGGCAATCTTGGGGCCGATGGTGTCTATGGCGACAAGCTCCTCTCTGGTGGCAGTGGCCAGGCTATCTATACTGTTAAAGTGCTTCGCCAGCAGTTCAGCCGTTTCCTCGCCGACGTGACGTATACCCATAGCATAAATAACCCTGGCTAGCGGCCTCTCTTTGCTCCTCTCAATTGCATCAAGGAGGTTATCTACGCTCTTTTCCGCCATTCTGTCCAGATTGAGAAGCTCCTCCCTTTTAAGGGAATACAGTTCGGCAAAATCGTTAACAAGACCCTCCCTTGATAGAATGACGCTCATTTTTTCGCCGATACCCCTGATGTCCATAGCCCCCCGGGAGGCGAAGTGCTCAATGCGCTGCTGCCTCTGGGCGGGGCAGGCGGCGTTGGGGCAGTAATACATTACCTCGCCTTCGGGTTTAAAGATTTCAAACTGGCACTCCGGGCATTTTCCATCTATTTTTTCATACAGGCTGAATACTTTAGCATCTTTGGGGCGTTTACTCAGCACCGGGCCAATTACCTGAGGTATGACATCCCCCGCCCGCTGGATGATGACGGTATCTTTCTCACGTATATCCTTGCGCCTTATATCGTCCTCGTTGTGCAGAGCGGCTTGCTTTATAGTCACGCCGCCGATCGATACCGGCTCCAGCACGGCATAGGGGTTCATAGTGCCCGTCCGCCCGACGCTTATCTTTATCTCTTTCAGCTTTGTATTGCCCTGCACTGCTGGAAACTTGTAGGCGACAGCCCATCTCGGCTCGTGGCCGATACTGCCCAGTTTTTCCTGCAAATCCAGCTGGTTCACCTTGACGACGATGCCATCGGCTTCGTAAGGCAGCCTTTCTCTTTCTTCAAGCCAGCTATTGTAGTATTGTTCAACCTGCCCGATGGTGCCAAGCAGCCTGTTGTTGGGATTTACCTTGAAGCCGAGCGACTTCAGGTATTCCAGTGTTTCCCAGTGGCTTGACGGGATTGCCTTGCCTTCGGCATAACCGAGCATATAGATATAGATGTCCAGCGGACGACTGGCTGTTATGCGCGGGTCGAGCTGGCGCACCGAGCCGGCGGCGGCATTCCTGGGGTTAGCAAACATTGGCAGCCCCTCATCGGCTCGCTCCCGGTTCAACCTCTTGAAGCCAGCGATGGATAGAAATACCTCACCCCTTACTTCAAATCGTGACGGTGCCGCTTTTGGCACTGACAGCGGGATACTCCTTATCGTCCTCAGGTTCCGGGTAATGTTCTCGCCACTGAAGCCGTCACCCCTGGTAGCACCGATAGCAAGTTTACCGTCGATATAGGTTAAGGCTACCGCCAGGCCATCTATCTTGTGCTCGCAGACAAAGCTCGGTTCCTGGCCATCAGTTAGCTTTGAAATGCGGTTATACCAGGCAATAAGCTCATCCCGGGAAAAGGCGTTACCCAGCGATAATAGCGGTAACTTGTGCTCCACGATACCGAAGGCTTCCACTGGAGCGGCACCTACCCGCTGTGTCGGCGAGTCCGGGGTTATCAACTGTGGGTACTTCTCCTCCAGCCGCCGGAGCTGTCTCATCAGCCCGTCATATTCGGCATCGCTTATCTCAGGTCTGTCCAGCACGTAATAAAGATGGTTGTGGCGGTTTATCTCCGCCCTGAGGCTGTCTATTTTTACCCTGGCTTCATCCAAATCCGTCATCTGTCTTAAGTATATCAGATAAGCCGAGGTTGATTAAATAACCCCCGGGTATTATGCTTATAGCTGATGAAATTAATTGTCGGCCTGGGCAACCCCGGTTCCGGCTATTCCAGGAATCGCCACAATATAGGCTTCGCCTGCTTGAGATATTTTGCCCGCAAGTACGACATTCGTCTGGATAAAAAACAGTCCCAGGCCAGAACCGGCAGCGGTGAAATAGAGTGTGAAACCATCATCCTGGCCCGGCCACAGACCTTTATGAACCTCAGCGGTCAATCGGTGAGTCGGCTAGTGAACAGGTTTAAGGTAGATATTGATAACCTTATTGTTATCCACGACGACCTCGACCTGCCGCTGGGCAGAATAAGAATTCGTCAGGGCGGCGGCTCCGGTGGCCATAAGGGGATTGAATCAGTCATTGGCGGGCTGGGTAGCCAGGACTTTATCCGCATCCGAATCGGTATCGGCCGGCCGTCTGAAAGCGCCAGCGAAGATGAGATTATCGGCTTCGTCCTCTCCGACTTCACCCCGGAAGAAGAACGAGTAGAAAAGAAAGTTATAGCCAGGGTCAGCGATACCATACTCTGTCTTCTTGCTGAAGGGCTGGAAACGGCTATGAACAGGTACAACTAGCCATTTTACCAAGACCTGACTTAAGTGCTATAATCCCGATGTCTCAGGCTTTCTACAATGATAGAAAAGAAAAAACTCGTTGCCGTTATCGGTGGCAGTCAGTCTTCGGCTAAGGAAAGCAAACTTGCGGAGGAGGTCGGTCGCGAGTTGGCAAAGAGAGGTGCCGTGCTCGTCTGCGGTGGTCTGGGTGGGGTCATGGAAGCCGCCTGCCGTGGTGCCAGCTCCGAAGGGGGGCTAACCGTTGGCATCCTGCCCGGTGAAAGCGGTCGAGAAGCTAACAGCTATGTTCAAATCCCTATCGTCACCGGCATCGGCTACGCCAGAAACGTAGTCGTTGTCAAGTCAGCTCAGGCGGTTATCGCCATCGGTGGCAGCTACGGCACCCTGTCCGAGATAGGCCATGCTCTACAGAACGGCATCCCGGTCATCGGGCTCGATACCTGGTCTCTATCAAGGAATGGAAGGGCAAATAAGTCTATTATTCCAGCGGAAAATGCGGCTGACGCCGTATCAATAGCTTTCGACCATATCGCAGATTGAATCTGGTTGGCTTTGGGTAATTGAATTGTCAGCTATAACAAACTTGAAAGCACGGGAAATACTTGACTCCAGGGGCAACCCGACCCTGGAGGTCGAAGCCACCTTGTCCGATGGCAGTAAAGGGCGAGCGGCTGTTCCCTCCGGAGCCAGTACCGGCAGACACGAGGCGGTAGAGCTCAGGGATGGGGATGCTTCCCGGTTCAACGGTCTTGGTGTCCTTAAAGCGGTCGCCAATGTCAACGAGATTATCGCCAAGTCTCTCAAAGGTATGCCCGCCACTGAGCAGAAAGCTGTCGACAGCAGACTGATAGAGCTTGACGGCACCAAGAACAAGTCCCGACTGGGAGCTAACGCTATTCTGGGGGCATCGCTGGCGGTAGCCCATGCCGCTGCCAGCCATCTGGGTATACCGCTTTATCGCTACCTCAGCGACAACGATACCTATAGATTGCCAGTGCCGATGCTTAACATCCTCAACGGAGGTAAGCACGCCGACGATTCGACCGACTTCCAGGAGTTCATGGTAGTCCCAACCGGCGCCAGCAGCTTCAGCCAGTCGCTGAGGATGGGCACCGAGGTTTATCACAACTTAAAGTCGGTGCTTAAAAGCAATGGTCTAAATACCAACGTTGGCGATGAAGGCGGCTTTGCCCCCACCCTGCCCTCCAACAGCAAGGCAGTGGAATATATACTGGAAGCTATCAAAAAAGCCGGCTATCAGCCGGGAAAGGATTGCTTCATCGCCCTGGATCCGGCCGCCAGCGAGTTCTATAGCGAAGGTAAATATAACCTATCCCGGGAAGGCAGGGTTCTGACCAGCCAGCAAATGGTTGAATATTATGTCAAATGGTCGTCTGACTACCCTATCATCAGCATCGAAGACGGAATGGCCGAAGACGACTGGGAAGGCTGGCAGTTACTTACCCGAAAACTGGGTGACAGAGTCCAGCTGGTCGGTGACGACCTGTACGTTACCAGTATTGATCGTCTCAACAAAGGCATAAAGATGAAAGCCTCCAACTCCATCCTCATCAAGCTCAATCAGATTGGCACGCTGACAGAGACAATCTCCGCCATAATAACTGCCAGACAGGCTGGCTGGACGGCGGTGGTCAGCCACCGCTCCGGGGAGACCGAGGATACCACTATAGCCGACCTGGCAGTCGCCCTCGATTGCGGGATGATAAAGACCGGCGCCCCCTGCCGCTCAGAGCGTACCGCCAAGTATAACCGTCTGCTGAGGATAGAGGAAGAGCTGGGTGAGAAAGCCAGCTTTGCCGGGGTGCAGACATTTTCCGGCTATAAAACATAGAAGGGGATCCTGATGAAAAAAAAGATCGGTATTACCACCACCGTCCCGATAGAGGTTCTTCTTGCCGCCGGCTACCAGCCGGTCGACCTGAACAATGTCTTTATTTCCGACTCTGACCCGGAACGCCTGGTAACGATTGCCGAGAGAGATGGTTTTCCCTTGAACTGCTGTAGCTGGATCAAGGGTATCTACGGGGTATGCACCGATTCCGATATTGATACCGTACTGTGCGTCACCACCGGCGACTGCTCCAATACCATTATGCTAATGGAGGTATTGAGATTAAAAGGTTTCAATACGATACCTTTTGCCTACCCGGAACAGCCCAATGTTATACCAGCCCGGCAAGCACTGGAGGCACTGGCAGAGAGACTGGGCACGACCCTGAAAAAAGCCAACGAGGTCAGAGCCGAACTCACTACCTGCCGTGAGCTTGCACAAAAGCTCGACCGGCTTACCTGGCGTGAAGGGTTGGTCAGCGGTTTCGAGAACCACCTGTGGCTAGTCTCCGCCTCCGACTTCAACCAGAGCTACCAAAAATACGACGTCGACCTGCGTTGGCTGATAGATAGGTGTTACCAGCGCATACCCTACCCTGAAGACATGCTCAGGTTGGCATACATCGGTGTGCCCTCGGTTTTCGGGCAGGACCTCTATCGCTATGTGGAAAGAAATGGAGCCAGGGTGGTCTTCAACGAGATTCAACGCCAGTTTACCATGCCCGAGCCGGGAAACTCCCTGGCGGAGCAGTACTGCAACTTTACCTACCCATACTCCATATATCGCCGGGTAAAGGACATCATCACTCAGCTTGAGCAGCGCCGCGTTGACGGGGTTATCCATTATGTCCAGGCTTTCTGCCACCGGGGTATCGGCAATATTATCTTCAAGAATGCGATAAATTTACCCATGCTGACGCTGGAGGGCAACGACGACTTCTTCCTCAATCAGCATGCCAAAACGCGGGTCGAAGCCTTTATTGATATGCTAAAGCGCAGTAGACAGAGAGAAAATATACATAAAACCAGTCCCTGAAAAGGCTTCCGATATAATAACCCGTAAGGAGGTACAGGATGATTACCAGAATCGGAATCAATGGCTTCGGTCGTATCGGTAGACTGACCCTGAGGACGATCAATCAGTACCACACCGAAGAGCTGGAGGTGACGGCCATTAACGACCTGACTGACGCCGGAACCAATGCTCACCTGCTAAAATGGGACACCAGCTACGGGCGTTACCCGGGTACGGTCAAAGCCACCGATGATTCACTCGTTATTGATGGCAAGGAAATAAAGGTGCTATCGGAGCGCGACCCGGGCAATATCCCGTGGCGTGAATACGGAGTGGATATAGTAATCGAATCAACCGGCATCTTCAACGATGCCACCAAGGCGGCTGCCCACAGACAGGGGGGTGCCAGGAAGGTAATTATCTCGGCCCCAGCCAAGAATGAGGACATCACTTTGGTTCTCGGCGTCAACGAAGAGCTATATCAGCCCGACGAACACCATGTTATATCCAACGCTTCCTGCACTACCAACTGTATCGCTCCCATAGCCAAGGTATTACACCAGAGTTTCGGCATAAGAAAGGGGTTGATGACCACCATCCACGCCTATACCAATGACCAGAGGCTCCAGGATATGTTCCATCTCGATCTGCGCCGGGCGCGTGCCGCCACCGAAAACATTGTCCCCACCACCACCGGCGCCGCCAGAGCCGTTACCCAGGTCATCCCCGAACTGGAAGGCAAGCTCCACGGTCTGGCCTTCAGGGTGCCGGTAGCCACTGTCTCCGTCGTCGACCTCGTTGTCGAGCTGGACAAAGATGTTACCGTTGACGAGGTAAACAATGCCCTTATGTCAGCCGCCGCGGGGCCGCTAAACGGAATCCTGGACTACTGCCAGGAGCCGCTGGTCAGCTCCGATTTTAAGGGTAATTCGGCAAGCTCCATCGTCGATACCCCCAGTACTATGGTTATCGGTGGTAATATGGTCAAGGTACTCGCCTGGTACGATAACGAGTGGGGCTATTGCTGTCGCCTGGCTGACCTTGCCCTCTATATCGCCGGCAAGGGGCTATAGAGCCTGTTTTTAATGTTGACATTAACTATAAAGTTTGGTTACAATAACGAGTCTCTTATTATTACGGAGGTAGGAAATGAAGTTAGTGGTTATCGGTTTTGGGCAGTGCGGTAGTCGTATTGCCGACGAGTTTGCCCGATTAAATAGAAAAGCACGCAGTAACCGGGGGATAGAAATAACCCCCGGTATCTTTGCTGTTAACACAGATACCGCTGATTTAAGCGGCCTGACCACGGTAAAAGCCGATTATCAGCACCGAATCCTCATCGGCGGGCGTAAGACCGGCGGTCATGGCGTCGGCAAGATAAACGAGCTGGGCGCTGAGATAGCCAGGGAGGATGCCGATAAGGTTGTCGATGCCCTGAGAGCGACCAAGCGTTTCTATGAAACAGACGGCTTTCTACTGGTCGCCAGCGCTGCCGGCGGCACCGGCTCAGGCGCAATACCAATAATGGCACAGCATATAAAGGAGCGTTACGCAGATAAACCGCTATACGCTCTTGTTGTTCTTCCCTTCGAGCATGAAGAGGAAAACGAGGAACGTACCGTCTATAACACCGCCGTATGCCTCAAGTCCACCTATTCGGTGGCTGATGCGGTAATACTGGTCGATAACCAGCGCTACGTCAGGAAAGACTTTTCACTGAAAGACAACCTGTCCAAAATCAATTCCCTGATCGTTGCCCCGTTCTATAACCTGCTCTGCGCCGGTGAGGAGAAAAAGGCAAGGAATGTCGGCGCCAAGACGCTCGACGCCGGCGATATAATCCAGACACTGCTCGGCTGGACCGTAATCGGCTATGGTGAGTCAAAGTTAAAATGGTTCAAGCTCCCCTTTGGTACCAGCACCTTCCGCGACAAAAGCTCCGAAACCCATAAGGGAATCCGGGCAATGGACGAAGCTATAAGTGAGCTATCTACCCACTGTAATCCCAAAGACGCCAGCAGAGCCCTTTACCTGCTATCAGCGCCAGCCAAGGATATAAATATGGATCTGGTCAAAGAGCTGGGCGACTGGTTGAAAGACCTGGCGCCCAATGCCATAATAAGGGATGGTGACTACCCCAGGGAAAGCGGCGTTATGAACATAACCCTTATCCTGTCCGAGCTCAGTGACGTGGAGAAAGTCAGAATGTACTACAACAAATCGACAGACCTGATACCGGTAATAAAACAGCGACAAAAAGAGGTAAAGTGCAAGCTCCAAAATATTGAGGAGACGGGCAAGGACATACCCTCTCTGCTACAACAATAGAGCCTTTTCCTATCACGAACTATCATCCCCCTCTTAAATTAAGAGGGGGATTTTTTACTATATCTGCGATATATCTACTTTCGTTAAAATATCACTTTGGAAATGAAGCGATATGGTTTATAATAGGGGTACAGAAGAATGGATTCGAAGGTCTTCTATCGTAAGTGGCGACCGCAAACTCTAGCCGATGTTGTCGGCCAGGAGCAGGTTACCAGGACATTGCTGAACGCCCTAGGCAGCTCACGAGTCTCTCACGCCTACCTTTTCTGTGGACCCAGGGGAACCGGCAAGACCAGCACCGGTCGCATACTGGCTAAGGCGGTAAACTGCCTCAACAACGGCAAGGGCGAACCGTGTAATGAATGCGATATATGCCGGGCAATAACCGACGGCAGAGCACTGGACGTGATCGAGATTGATGCCGCCAGCAATCGCGGCATCGACGAAATCCGTGAACTGCGGGAGCGAGTCAACTATGCCCCCGGCCAGGCAAAATACAAGGTCTACATCATAGACGAGGTTCACATGCTGACCAAGGAGGCATCAAATGCCCTGCTCAAGACACTGGAGGAGCCGCCACCGAGCGTGATATTCGTTCTGGCTACTACCGAAGCTCATAAAGTTCTGCCCACAGTTATGTCACGGTGCCAGCGTTTTGATTTCCGGCGCGTCAGCCAGGACGATATAATATCGAAGCTAAACCGTATATGTAGCGCCGAAGGCATAAATATAGAACCGGAAGCACTGCGGTTGGTTGCCCGGAGCGCCACCGGCAGTCTTCGCGACGCTGAAAACCTTCTCGAACAGCTCTCTACCTACTACGGCTCGGACATCGGTCTCAGCCAGGTTCAGGCTATTCTGGGTATTACCGGCGATAAAAGGGCTAGAGAGCTGGCGGGTCATATTATAAAAAACGACATCTCCTCCGGAATGAAAACTATCAGCGTAGTAAGTAGCGATGGGCTTGACCTGAAGCAGTTCAACCGTGAACTGGTCGCCTATCTCAGGGGCTTGCTTTTGATAAAGAGCGGATGCCAGAAAGACCTTGACTTTACTGCAGAAGAGATAGCCGAACTAAAGGATTTATCTGCCACAGCCTCGCTGGAGCAGATATTGAGGGCGGTCAAGCTCTTTGGCCAGCTTGAGCTGGGCTCTGACAATTATGCCACCCTGCCCCTCGAGCTGGCGCTGGTTGACTGTACATTGGCTTCGTCGGTGAAGATACCGCCACCCCCCGAGCCAGCCGAACCCGCTACACCACCAGCAAAGCCTGCCCCCCAGGTTGCCACCCCCTCCCGGAAGAAAAAGGCAGAAGCCAAAACAGAACCGGTCGAAGCCTCCCCATCACCGGCAGAGGCGGTAGATGCCGCTTCACCGGAGCCGGTCAGCCGGCTGGATCAACTGGAGTCAAACTGGAAACAGGTTATTGAGCAGGCTCCGGAAAATACCAAGAGAACGCCGGCTATCGCTATCCTTAGAAGCGCAGGCGTAAAACCGGTAGCCGGTGAAGACGGCACTGTCATCCTGACCTTCAAATACCCTTATCTCAAGGACAAGATAGAGGAGACGGAAAATATGAAAGTAACTGCCGAAATCATAAGTAGTTTCGTGGGGCACACCTGCCGGATTCGCTGTGTCTACGAATCCGAGAATAATCACCTTGTTCAGGAAGCGCAAAGGTTAGGCGCTCAAATTATTGAAGTGGAGGAAAAATGAACCTTTCTATGATTAAACAAGCCCTGGAGCTCAAGTCAAAACTGG
>DAOUDM010000005.1:0-50292 GCA_034431095.1 Dehalococcoidales bacterium
GCTTGAGAACGACACCCGGAAGAAACAAACCCTGGCTTCCGAGCTTGATGCCTTGCCCCGGCTGGAGAGCGACCTGCAAAAAGCTGAAGCCGAGTTCCAGTCCCTGGCCGATAGTCAAAAGCAGGCTCAGGAGACGACGGGCAGTCTTAAGGGGAGGCTGGAACACCTGCTGAAGCAGGAGGAAAAAAAGAGAGAGAAGAAGGGACGTCTTAACCAGGTAAGCGGCGAGGAGAATATCTATAATGCCCTGGCTCTCGCCTTCGGTAAAAAGGGAATACAGGCTATGCTGATTGAAATGGCTCTCCCTGAAATCGAAACCGAAGCCAACCGGCTGCTCGGGCGTATGACCGATAACAGGATGCACATTAAGATTGAGGCACAGCGTCAGTCCAGAAAGGGAGAGCCGATTGAAACCCTGGACATTAATATCTCCGACGAGCTCGGTACCAGAAACTATGAGATGTTCAGCGGTGGCGAAGCCTTCCGCATCGACTTTGCCATCCGCATCGCCCTGTCCCAGCTACTAGCCAAGCGAGTCGGAGCGCCGCTACCGACCCTGATTATCGACGAGGGATTCGGCACCCAGGACAGTGCCGGCATAGAAAAACTCAAAGAGGCGATTAACTCGATAAAGGATAGATTTGAAAAAATTATCGTTATTACCCATATGGAGGAGCTGAAAGACGCCTTCCCGACACGCATCAACGTTGTCAAAACCGCCGAAGGCTCAACGCTCGAGATAGGTTAGCTCATAAACCAAGGTCTTCGGCGACACCCTTCATCGCTTCAAGGCTCAGGGCGATAAACTCGTCAAGCTCAAGCCCCAGCTCGCTGCAGGTAGCAATCTGCTCTCTCTTGGCACCGGCGGCGAAGCTCTTTTCCTTAAACCTCTTCTTTATTGACTTCACCTCAACGCCAGCCAGTTTCTTGTCCGGGCGCACCAGGGCAGCGGCGGTGATGAGACCGGTTATCGGGTCGGCGCAGAATAGGGCTTTATCCAGCCTTTTCTCACGACCCACGCCGTGGGCTTCATTATGACACAGAATGGCATGCACCATATCCTCACCGGCACCCATCTCCCGTGCCAGGTCAGCCCCCAGCTTGCTGTGGGTGCTCATATCGCCACCGGTAAGCTCGACATCTATATCATGCAACAGCCCGGTAAGCCCCCATTCATCCTCTTCCTCGCCAAACTGCCTCGCCAGGGCTCTCATAATAGCCTCGGTAGCCAGCATATGCTTAATCAGGTTCCTATTCTCCACATTGTCTTCAATAGAATTAAGCGCGTCTTCTCTTTTCATCCTTTACCCCCAATTCCTGCTATACTTTCAGGTAGTTATCTTTCCAGGGCGTATTCCGCTCTCTCTGGCAATACCCTTCTGAGGTAACGCCCGGTAGACGAAGCTTCTTCCCCGGCTATCTCCTCCGGCGTCCCGGTGGCAACGATATAGCCGCCTTTATCACCAGCCCCGGGGCCGAGGTCAATAACCCAGTCAGCGTTCTTGACTACGTCCAGATGGTGCTCAATAATAACCACCGTATTGCCGGCATCGACCAGCCTCTGCAGCACCCGGAGCAGCGCCGCCACATCCTCAAAAGCAAGACCGGTGGTAGGTTCATCGAGTATGTATAGCGTACGACCTGTAGACCTCTTCGACAGCTCGGTAGCCAGCTTAACCCTCTGCGCCTCACCGCCGGAAAGGGTCGTCGCCGGCTGGCCCAGGCGAATATAGCCCAAGCCGACATCGTGCAGTGTCGCCAGCTTGTTCTTGACCTTGGGGAAATGGTCGAAGAAAGCCAGAGCCTGCTCCACAGTCATGTCCAGTACCTCTGCTATATTCTTACCCTTGAACCTTATTTCCAGCACCTCACGATTATACCGTTTGCCCTTGCACACCTCACAGGGGACAGTGACATCAGGCAGAAACTGCATCTCTATCTGAATAAAGCCATCGCCACGGCAGGCTTCACATCGCCCACCCTTGACGTTGAACGAGAACCGGCCTGGATTATAACCCCTCATCCGCGCTTCGGGGACGGTGGCGAAAAGCTCGCGTACTGGTGTAAAGATGCCGGTATAGGTAGCCGGATTGCTTCGCGGTGTGCGACCAATAGGAGACTGGTCGATGTTGACTACCTTATCTATATGCTCCAAACCGACAACACCATCGCAGTCGCCAGCCTTTTCCCTGGCGCGATACAATACCTGTGCCAACTTTTTATACAAGACCTCGTTAATAAGGGTGCTCTTACCGCTACCCGATACCCCGGTGATACAGACGAATTTACCCAAAGGAATGGAGACATCTATATCCTTCAGATTGTTCTGCCTGGCTCCCCTTATCACTATCCCCTCACCTGAACCATGGCGACGCTTGCTAGGCAGTGGAATCTTTTTAGTACCGCAAAGGTACTGGCCTGTTATCGATTCCTTCGACTTCTTAATATCGTCCAGCGTACCGGTGGCAACAATCCAGCCCCCCCGCTCCCCGGCTCCAGGCCCCATATCGACAATATGGTCGGCGGCTCGCATCATCGCCTCGTCGTGCTCAACGACCAGTACGGTATTGCCCAGGTTCCTCAGTCTTTTAAGAGTTTCGATAAGCCGGTAATCGTCGGCTGGATGAAGCCCCACCGTCGGCTCATCGCAGATATAAAGAACGCCCATCAAGCCACTGCCTATCTGGGTAGCCAGACGAATACGCTGCGCCTCGCCACCAGAAAGGGTGCCCGATGTGCGGTTGAGGTTCAGGTAGTCCAGACCGACGTTCTCAAGAAAGCCGAGCCGTGACTTAATCTCTTTTAGAATCTCTCCGGCTATCGTTTGCTCCCTCTGGCTGAGGATTGTCTCAGGGCAAGTCAGCATATCTACCCAGGCCAGAGCCTGAGTGACCGACATCGAGCTGACGTCAACAATATTTTTACCACCAATAGTTACCGCTAAGGACTCGGGTTTCAACCTTTTGCCCTGACAATCGGCACAGGTACGGGATACCATATACCGTTCAATGTAAGCCCTCGAGTTCTCCGACTCCGTATCCCGGTACAGCCTCTCCAGCCGGGGTATCACCCCCTCGAAGCCGTCAAAGTATTCCCTCTCCCGTCCGAAACGGTTTCGGTACTTGTAGGAATAGCCACCCTCGCCGTAGAGAATGAGTTTAATCTGCTCCGGAGTCAGCTCCCTTATCGGTGCACGCAGGGAAAAATCGTTGCGTCTTGCCAGCTCCTCAACCGAATATAGATACCAGGTTTGCCACTGGTAAGGGTGAATAGCTCCATCGGAAAGCGACAGCTCCCTATTCGGGATAATTAGCTCAGGGTCTATCTCTAGCTTAACCCCTAAGCCGGTGCAGTCAGGACAGGCACCATGCGGGCTATTAAAGCTAAATGTTCTGGGGGCAATCTCACCCAGGCTAATCCCGCAATAGACACAGGCGAAATGCTCCGAGAACAGTAATGCCTCGCCATCAACAATGGACACCAGTACCACTCCCGCCCCAAGTTTGAGAGCAGTTTCTACTGAGTCAGCAATACGGCTCTGGCTACCACCGTGCCCAACTACCAATCTATCCACCACCACCTCAATGGAGTGCTTTTTGTTCTTATCAAGTTGAAGCTCCTCAGACAGGTCATAGATGTGCCCATCAACCCGCACCCTGACATAGCCCGCTTTGCGCAAATCGGCAAACACCTGCTGATATTCACCCTTTCGGTCTTTAACCAGCGGTGCCAGAATCATGCTTCGCGTCCCCTCCGGCAGAGCCTGAACGGCATCGACAATCTGCTCCACCGTCTGCATGGTAATCTCCCGCCCGCACTCCGGACAGTGAGGATGACCCGCCCGGGCGAAAAGCAGTCTCAGGTAGTCGTATATCTCGGTTACGGTGCCCACCGTAGAACGGGGGTTGCGCCCCGGCCCCTTCTGGTCAATGGATATCGCTGGGCTCAGCCCCTCGATATAGTCGACATCCGGTTTCTCCATCCTGCCCAGGAACTGCCGTGCGTAGGCGGACAGTGACTCCATATAGCGCCGCTGTCCCTCAGCGTAAATGGTGTCGAACGCTAGTGAGCTCTTACCCGAGCCGGAGACTCCGGTAATAACCACCAGCTTATCTCGGGGGATGGTTACATCAATATTCTTCAGGTTATGCTCGCGAGCCCCTTTGACAACTATTGCGTTTAACGGCACCTTCGCCTCCCTACTATAATATTCTATCATTAGCCGCTATAGCTAACAAGCGAATCAGCCATCCAGGGTTAATTTCTGCCTAGAAATACAAGGCTGGCTGGAGTATAATGGTTGGAAATGCGGCGCAAGGAGAACAGTTGAAAATCTATCTGGGTATTGATGTCGGTTCGGTCACTACTAAGGTGGCGGCGCTGGACGAAAACGATAACCTTGTCAGCCACACTTACCAGTCGACACAGGGCAATCCCACACGCTCGGTGCAGCAGGGACTGGAACAGATCAACCAGCGATTACCTGAGGATATCGAAATCCAAGGAGTAGCTACTACCGGCAGTGCCCGCTACCTAGCCGGCGCTATGGTCGGCGCCGACCTGATCAAGAACGAGATTACCTGCCAGGCGGTAGCCGCCCTGCACTATATGCCTGACGTCCAGACGGTTATAGAAATCGGCGGGCAGGACAGTAAGATTATCTTCATTAGGGATGGAATAGTGGCCGACTTTGATATGAATACCGTCTGCGCCGCTGGCACCGGCAGTTTCCTTGACCATCAGGCACAGCGTCTCAATATAAGTCTCGATGAATTCAGTCGTCTGTCTCTTATTAGCAACAAACCATCGCTAATATCCGGACGGTGCACTGTCTTCGCCGAATCGAATATGATACATAAACAGCAGACGGGGCATACTATCGAGAATATAGTTTATGGTTTATGTAAGGCACTGGTGCGGAACTACCTCAACGATGTCGGCATGAGGAAGGACATAAAACCCCCGGTAGTATTCCAGGGCGGTGTCGCCTTCAACCGGGGTATCATTAGGGCATTCCAAGAGGAGCTGGACACTGATATTGTTATCCCGACCCACCATGAAATTATGGGGGCGATAGGTGCCGCTCTCCTGGCTCACGAGGAGGTATCTGGTACCAATAGCCTTTTCAAGGGTTTTGAGTTAAGCTCCATAGAGCATCGCACCTCATCTCTCGAATGTGAGGCCTGCCCCTGCCGTTGCGAGATAGTCCAGCTCTGCCTTGACGGTAAGGTTCTTGCCCGTTGGGGTGGCCGCTGTGACCTGTGGCAAACACCATATAAAGCCGAATCCTTTAGCTGAGGGAGTACATGATAATAGCCGTTGACGCCTCCGGTGGAGAATACGCCCCACACGAGATTGTTAAGGGTGCCATAAAAGCCGCCCAGGAGTATAGTGTTAACATCGCCCTGGTGGGCAACAAGTCCGTGCTCCATGTTCTGGCCGGCAAACACCTGAAAAAGCTTAATCTCTCCATCGTCGGGGCAAGCCAGACAATTGGTTTTCACGAACACCCTATGGAAGCGATACGGGACAAGCCGCGTTCCTCGATAGTGGTCGGTGTCAACCTGATAAAGGAAGGCAGAGCCTCTGCCTTCGTCTCCGCCGGCAACACCGGCGCCGTACTTTGCGCCGCCCTGGTCAATCTGGGAAGGATTAATGGTGTCAAGCGCCCGGCTCTAGCCAGCCTTGTCGGCCTCAACCGCTTTGCCCCGGCTATTCTTATCGATGCCGGCGCTAACGCTGACTGTCGACCCAGCCACCTGCTCCAATTTGCCCGCCTCGGCAGCATATACGCCCAGAATATTCTTGGTATCGACTCACCACGTATCGGTTTGCTGAGCAACGGCGAGGAGGAGACCAAGGGCAACCGCCTGACCCTGGAAAGCCACCAGCTGTTAAAGAAATCCAACCTGAACTTCATCGGTAATATAGAGGGCAACGATATCGCCAAGGGAACCGCCGACGTTATAGTCAGCGATGGCTTCACCGGAAACATAGTAATCAAGACCGTAGAAGGCCTAGGAGACTCCTTCATAAAACTGCGCCAGGCTAGTAATACCACTAATGGTCGTCACCGCCTGCGGGGGCGTGCTCTGCTGGCTGATGTCGGCCTGGGCTTTCTGGTCAAGGGGATAGACTTTCAGGAGTACGGCGGCGCCTGCCTGCTGGGGGTAAAGGGCAACGTTATCGTGTCTCACGGTCGCTCTCAGGCGAGGGCAATAAAAAACGCTATCGGCCTGGCCAAACGAACGGCAGAAAGGGACATCTGCTATTTAATCGACGAGGTCACCAATGACTAAAGGCTATGATGTTGTAATTATCGGCGGCGGGCCGGCCGGCCTCACCGCCGGGCTCTACTCTGCCCGGGATAGGTTAAGCGGTCTGCTTATAGAAAAGGGGTTGATAGGCGGCATGATAAATGAAGCCGGGAGGGTTGATAACTACCCCGGCTTCCCCGAAGGCATCAGTGGCACTGAATTGACCCGGCTGATGCACGAGCAGGCGACAAAGTACGGCCTCGAGACCATCTATGCCGATGTTACTGCTCTGGAGATGAAGAATGGTTCCAAGGTGGTCAAGGCCGCTCAGGATAGCTTTACAGCTCGTGCCGTAATCATAGCCGGCGGCTCGGAGCGTGAGAAGCTCGGCATCCCCGGTGAAAAAGAGTTTACCGGCAAGGGCTTATCCTATTGCGCCACCTGTGACGCCCCCTTCTTTAGCGGGAAAACGGTGGCTGTTGTCGGCGGCGGCAATGCCGCTATCTATGAAGCCCTGCACCTGGCAAAGTTTGTCGCCAGGGTTGTCGTAATCCACCGCCGGGACCAGCTCCGGGCGACTACCATTGTTCGAGAAAGAGCCTTCGCCGAGCCAAAGATAGAATTCCGGTGGAATACCATAGTTGAAGCGATCGAAGGAAGCAACCTTGTTGAGAGACTGAGGCTACGGCAGGTGGTTACCGATAAGCAATCCATCCTCAAGGTAGACGGTATTTTTCCGGCTATCGGGCTCAAGCCCAACACCGTCTACCTTAAAGGTATTCTGTCACTGGATAAGCTGGGGCGCATCATTACCAACGAGCGAATGGAAACCGATATACCCGGTATATTTGCCGCCGGCGATATTCGTAGCAATTCTATCCGCCAGGTTGTATCCGCCGCCGGCGACGGCGCCACTGCCGCTTTCTACGCTAAAAGATATATCGAGGGATAGTCTTCCACTTCTAGGTCTATCCAGCCCCGTGTCATTTGTCTTTTTTAGTCCTCTTTCTGTTTGGGCGGGCGTCCATCAATATTAGCCAAAATATTTAAATTTTCTTTTCCTATTATGCTATTCTCTCTTGTATAATATATAGCCATAGCACCAATATAATTATACACTGTGGTTGATAAAATGTCAATTGGAGTTAATAAACACTGGAATTGACAAAATTGGGCGGCTGACGGTTTAGGGACCGAAATCCTATCCAGCAACATACTATATTCTTTTTAGTCAATGACTCCAGCTGAATATTCTATAACTTCTCCTCACACCGGTGGGCAGACCCCAGCCTCGTTTTTCCTGGCTCCCAACTTAGCGGTTAGATACGGGTTCACTTCCCTATGGAAGGTCCCATCATACCTCATACGGGTTTGGCCAGGAGGGCAGGGGCACCATGTTGTGCACACGGGTTTGCGCTAATGAGTGACAGTTATGACTACATTTCCCTTTTTGTGTCCTGTTTCAACATACCTGTGAGCCTCGGCAATTTGTTCCAACGGATAGCGTCTATCAATGACCGATTTTATCTTCCCTGCCTCAATAAGCTCTTGGATGAGAATTAGGTCTTTGAGACTTTGGTTGCTTTCCGTCATCATTTTTGCTTTTTTGCCGCCTATCTTTTAAGTCCATAATATTTGAAAAAGAAGTGGCAGCGTAGGCAAACTTGAAAAGACCCCTCTTTGCTTTAGCGAGCCTTAACAATTGGAAGACGAACTCTTGCCTACCGCATCAAAAATAATATCATAGGTCTGACCGCTTTTGGTAAAATCCTCCTTGGTATAATCAATTACCTTATCGGCACCCAGAGACTTCACCAATTCTAAGTTCGTGGTACTGCATTACCCCGTTGCTACGGTCCCCGAGCTCATTACCAGTGTTTAATCGCGACATCCGAGATAACAAAGGATACTGTTTTTGTAGTCTTACCCATACTGGATGACGAAGGGCCCTTCGGCACTTGTTTGCACTCAGGGCAGGAGTCCTACGTCAACGCTACCTGACTCGTCCCGTATTAGGTATCCGACGATCTGCCACTCGCCATTCTGCTCAACAAGCCGAAAAAGAACTTCCGCCTCGCCGCCGTTAAGCGTCGTCAGTTGACCCTCGACCGTGGCGGAGCCGGCTTCAGCGTCTGTTGACCATAGCCGATAGTCCGCTTCGAAAGTCGAGGAGTGCATCTTCGCGACGCTCGTAAACTCCTCGAACGTCTGAAACTGGCGCAGGTCTGAATGAAACAGCTCGTAGGCAATCTCGTAGTCATGCCGTTCGACCGCGCTGAAGAAGGTTTTGACGGCCGCTAGTGGGGCCGGCAGGAAGGTCATTGCAAAAACGATCGCCACCGCAGCACCAACTCCTACGAAAATTAGCAGACCTTTCAGGAATTTCTTCATGTATGGTCCCCGCTTTTATTAAGTCAGCTGAATTATAATTTATTTTCGTCGAGCCACGCAATGAGACGTCAGAAACGGAGGAGGCCACATATTGTTGTCGGCTTCAAGCGCCACACCTACAACTCGTTTATCAGGGGTGTCTAAGAGGGGCGAAGCCCCTCTTTTTAATAAACTCCCCCTCTCTCCTTCAAAGGAGAGGGGGACTAAGGGGGTGAGGTAGATAAAGAATCCTAACCCTCTAACATCTCCTTGGTGCTGGGTATCTCACCTGAAATACGCTCGTCAATTCTGGTAGCCGTATCTAGAGCTCTGCCCAGCGCCTTGAACAGGGCTTCCGCCTTATGGTGGTCGTTATTGCCATAAGCAATTTTAGCGTGGAGATTAATCCTGGCTTCGGCGGCAAATGCCTCCAGGAAGTGGCGGACAAGGTCCGTGGGGAAACCGAACATATCGTTGTCGCCAAAGGGTAGCTCCAGCACCGTATATCCACGACCGCTTATATCCACCGCTACCATAGCCAGGGCATCATCCATGGGCACACTGGCATCAGCCATACGGACAATACCACGCTTATCGTCCAGGGCTTCGCCCAGAGCTTTACCCAGGCATATAGCGACATCCTCTACCAGGTGGTGCTGGTCATCTCCGGTGGCTGATATCTTTATGTCAAATACCCCGTGCCTTGCCAGCTGCGCCAGCAGATGGTCGAACATCCTGATGCCGGTAACCATCTCGTCGTTACCACTGCCGTCGATATTTAGCTCCAGGCTGATATTGGTCTCTTTAGTCTCCCGCTTGATATTGGACGTTCTGTCAGTCATTTAATTCCTCCCCCAGTTCATTCAGTGTTTCCACGAGGATATCGTTCTCCTCCGGTCTGCCGATACTAATCCGAACACTGTCTTTTAAAAGCGGCTGGTCGAAGTAACGAACCAGCATACCCCTATCCTCCAGCTTTTGCTGAAGCTCTCTAGCCCCTCCCCTTAATACCGAGCACAGGATAAAGTTTGCCTGTGACGGATACGGCTTTAGCCATTCCATCTCCCTAAGTCGGCTGAAAAGCCTCTCCCGCTCGGCGATAATGTTCCTTACATTGCTCATTAGATAGTCTATATCCCTGAGTGACTCCCTTACCGCCACCAGAGCGGCGACATTTACGCAATACGGCTCCTTGATTCTGAGCAGGTAATCGGCTATTTTCACCGGGAACATGCCATAGCCAATCCTCAAGCCAGCCAGCCCGGCCCACTTGCTGAACGTCCTGAGCACCATCATGTTTTTGTATTTACCAACCAGGGGGGCAACGGTCTCGCCGGTGAACTCGTAGTAGGCTTCGTCGACCACAACCGGCAGACCGGTATCCAGCACCTTCAGTATGTCCTCCCGGGGCATTATCGTCCCGGTGGGGTTATTGGGCGTAGCCAGCAGTATCAGCTTGGTCTTTTCTGTTATGGCTTTCTTCAAGGCAGTCACATCCACGTTATAGCTTTCGTCACGGGACACCTCAATAGGTTTACCGTTGCATAGCTCAATGAAGAAACGGAACATGGCGAAGGTCGGTATGCAGTTGATTACCTCGTCGCCCGGCTCAAGGAAGAGACGCATGATAAGGTCGATAAGCTGGTCACTACCGGCACCAGCCACAATATGATTCACACCGACGCCGGTGTATGCCTGAAGCTGTTGCCTGAGCTCCGTCTGCCCCGAGTCAGGGTAGATGTTTATATCGGTATAATCAGCCAGAGCCCGGGTAACCCTTGGCGAACAGCCGTAGGGGTTCTCGTTGGCATCCAGCTTTATTATATCCTCTATTGGAACCTCGACCTTGCCCTCCAGCGTCTGCGGCGACTTGCTGGCGGCATAACCGCCGAAGCCAGCCAGCTCGGGGCGTATAAGCCTTTCAATTCCTTCTTCAGCCATTCTCTTGACTACCTTTAGGTTTAATCCCTCTCCAGCCGCTTCTCTACCGCCCTGGCATGAGCCTCTAGCCCCTCGGCACGGGCGATGGTTATAGCGGCTGGTCCCAGCTCCCTCAATTTGTCCCCGTCCACCGAAACCACGCTCATATACTTGATAAAGTCTGTTATGTTAAGTGGCGAGCTGAACCGCGCCGTACCCCCGGTAGGCAAAGCATGGCTTGGCCCGACAACATAGTCCCCTATAACCACCGTCGGTTTATCGCCGATAAAGATACAGCCGGCACTGGTTATTTTATCAATATAAGCCTTCGCGTCCCTTATATCAAGGCAAAGATGCTCCGGTGCATACATATTGGACAACTCTATCGCCTGGTCGATACTCCCTACCACAGCGATAATACCACTATTCGCCAGCGATTCGGCGGCTATAGCTTTTCGTTCCAGTTCAGCCAGTTGCTCCTCAACCTCCCGGTTAACTTCATCAGCTATTTTCTGTGAACTGGTTATCATAATCGCCGATGCCAGAGCATCATGCTCCGCCTGGGCTAATATCTCAGCGGCCAGATATGCTGGATTAGCCCTTTCATCAGCAATGATAACCACCTCGCTTGGCCCTTGAAGCCCGTCAATGCCAACGACACCATAGACCAGCTTCTTCGCCAGCATGACAAAGATATTGCCCGGTCCGCAGACCTTGTCCACCTTGGGCACTGTCTCTGTTCCGAAAGACAGGGCGGCGATTGCCTGAGCGCCGCCGATACAGAACACCCGGTCGACACGGGCAAAATCGGCGGCTACCAGTACCGACACCGGCACTTCACCGCCTGAGCCCGGCGGCGTTGCCAGAAACACCTGCTTGACTCCGGCTACCTTAGCCGGTATTGCCGTCATCAGCACTGAGGACGGATAACTGGCGGTGCCGCCCGGGGCATAAACGCCAACCCTCTCCAGTGGTCGGGCAACAGTGCCCTCGCCCATACAGCCCACCCCCGTCATCACCGCATCCCTCTGCGCCACATGGAAGGAGTATATTCTATCCGCAGCCAGTTTCAGAGCCGACATCAGCCGGGAATCTATCTTCTGGCGGGCTTCTCTTATCTGCTGTTGGTTTACCTCCAGCGATTCAAGCCTTACACCGTCAATCTTCAGGCTATAGTCTAAAAGTGCGGCGTCGCCCCGTCTTCTCACCTCATCAATTATCTGCCTCACTGCCTGCTCCGGGTCCTGGGTGCCGAACATTTCTCTAAGCCTCTTCTTCAATGATGGCGTAACGGAATAATCGCCAGCCGATACCTCTCTCGACAGCAACCGTTTTGCCTGCTCGTAACCACTAACTATTTTCAATCTAGCTTTCTCCCACCGCTTTTCTTAGCCTGTCGACAATAGACGCCACCCTCTCACCCTTAACGGGGCTGGATATGACAGCAGTGCCGCCAATCAGGCAGGCCGTCGATTCAAAGAGGGTATCTATAATCTTCAGGTTATGCCGGGCGATAGTCCCCCCGGTCTCGGTATTCTCTATCAACAGGTCGGCATCCTCCGGCAGAAAGGCTTCGCTGGCTCCCCAAGTAGGGATTATCCGGTACATGCCCAGGTGATTGTCCCGGGCGTACCTGTCAGCTATATTCACATACTCCGAAGCCACCCGGCAGGACTTTTGCCCCCTGCGGCAAACCTGCCGCAGACTATCGATATCATCGGCGGCTACATCTTTACTCACCACGGCGACTATTTTCACCCTGCCGTATTTCAGGTCTAACAGCTCCCTTACCGGGCTGGACGGAAACTGCTCCAGGTGTTCGCTGAGCCAGTCCCTGCCGGTGATAGCCAGGTCGAAGTTGCCATTGGCTACCTGTAACGGCATATCCTGAGGCCTGATTACCTTGATAACAGCCCCCTCCAGACTGCTTATCGGTCGGCGATTGCCCGTCGCCGATGGGTAGTCCTCTATTTTAATACCAGCACTGTCCAATATGCGCCGGACATGCGATTGCTGGTGTCCATCGGGCAGAGCCAGTCGAACAGTATCGCTATCCACTTCTTTAATTTTAATATAATGTCTCTCGGTTACCTGCGATACCTTCTCATTATTTCTCGATACAGAACCCTCACCAACCGAAGGCAATTTATCCATTACCGAGCCCAGCACTTCAGCCATATCCTTGGACTTAATGCTTTTCTTATTGGCTACCAGACACGCCCCGTAATCAATGACCTTGCCTATCGCCACCAGACCCTTAGCTGATAACCCATTTTCCGTTTTACCCGGCAACAGCACCAGTTCGGCGCTCTCCGGGGGGAAAACCTCAGCCGCTCCCCATAGTGGATATATGCTGAACCGCCGCAAGCGGAGACTCTCAGCAAAAGACTCTGCCAAGTTGGGGTATTCGCTGGCGATGCGGATATTAGCCTCCATTTTTACCAGTTCCTCCACGGTGGTTGCCAAGCCATTCCTGGCGGTAGCCGCATATATAGCCCCGCCCCCGTATCCCAGCTCTTTTACCTTGACCAGGGCACTGCTCGGGTATCTGGCCAGAAGCTCTTCCACCCAGTCCAGGCCGCAGATACCGAAATCATAGTTGCCTATCGCTACCTGTATCGGTATGTCCCTCTCCTGGAACACCTTCATCAGCATACCGGGGTATTTCTGCGATTTCAGGCGGTAACAGCGCGCCTTATCGTGGTAATCATCCAACCCCCAGCCCGCTCGTTCGAGCAGTCTAGCTGTCTCAGCCAGGAGACGCCCCTTGGGCAAGGCTATCTTTATCGACATGTCACTCACACCCCAGCAAGGCTACTACCTCACTATCGCCCTCGACCGCAGACTCTTTGCCGCTACTCTGTTTAGTTAAGACAAACCGCGGGCTTTTATCCTGGACTTTGAGAAGCCAGCCATAACCGCTTGCTCTTTCTTCTCCAAGAGCAAGCTCAGCTATATAGCCAGCCTCACGAAGCTTGCCGGCAATAGCCAAAGCCGGCATCTCAGCCCCCGGCACCACACTAACCAGGATTCTTCTTGCCATCGGCTCTACTTCAATATCCTGTTTCACCAGCTTCATCAAACGGTTCAGGTAGAGGGCAAATCCGGCGGCCGGGGTATCCTGCCCCCCCATCATTGGTATGAGGGCATCGTAACGACCGCCGCCGCCAATATTCTGGTTACCGCTGAAGAGGTGAAAGATAATACCGGTATAGTACTCAAAGCCTTTGCCTGAAGCCATGTCGATACGGTAATCACAGCCCATATTTTCAATCAGTCGGCATATGGCGGCAAAGTTATCGATACAGGGCTCAATTTCGGGCATTTGCTGTGGCAGAAGGGCCTTCACATTCTTCAGGAACCCGGACGATTTCCCCTTCATATCCAATAACAGGGTCAGGGCTGACACCAGCTCGGGCTTGTCCGGCTTTACCCTGGCCAGTGCCTCCCTGTCGCCGTCAAGAATCTGGTCGAATATTCTATCCTGCTCGCTGTGGCTCAGCTCAAGTTTTGCCAGCAACGCTTTTATCAGACCGGCATGGGAGATTTTAAGCTCTATGTTCTTTAGCCCCAATTTCTGCAAAACTTCTATGGATAAGGCTATCAGTTCGGCATCCGCCATCGGCGAGTTTACCCCGATAAGCTCGGCGCCACACTGCCACCTCTCCCGTGATTTTTTGCCTGTCTCGTCAAACATAAAGACATTGGTAACATAGAACAGCCTAGCCTGCCCCCGAGACGCCATACTTTCGATGTACATCCGGGCGACGGGTATGGTGCCGTCTGGTTTAAGCACCACCCTCTCACCACTCCAGCCGTCCCAGTCAAGGAAGGAGTAGACCCGTCTCAACATACCGGGCGTGAGCGTCCCCACCGAGGTAAACAGGTAAAGATACTCCAGCGCCGGCGTTCTCACCTCCCGGTATCCCCACTTGAGACAGCGGTCTCTGAAGGTGTCCTCAATCAGACGAAAGCGTGCCATCTCCTCTGGGAGCAGGTCCTTAAAGCCCTTGCACCTATCAACTTTCACAGCCATATCCTCTCAATTTACCCATAGATTCTACACCACCTCACCTGGGCTGTTCAACTTCAGATTCCCTTCTGTATATACCCGGATTGAGTTTGCACCCCGCTCATAATCGGGTTATACTCTAGACAAGCCAATATTGAGGTCTGATTATGCTTAAGGTTTTACGCTGGCTGCCGCTGTTGCTGCTCTTGATGGCGATACTGCCGGGGGCTGTTTATGCCCAGCCGTCCAGCCCAACTATTAGCGTGCTTCACGCCGAGGGGATTATCAACCCCGTCCTGGTCGATTATATCGAGCGGGGCATCGAGCAGGCTGAAGAAGATAACGCCACCGCCTGTATCATCCAGCTGGATACACCCGGGGGACTGCTCAGTTCAACCGAGAAGATAGTGATAGCCATTATGAACGCCGATGTCCCCATCATAGTCTATGTATCCCCCACGGGTGCCTGGGCGGCTTCGGCGGGGGTATTCATCACACTGTCAGCTCACATTGCCGTTATGACGCCGGGCACAACTATCGGCGCCGCCCATCCGGTAAGCATTGGAGATACAGAGATATCTGATGACGAGATGGAAAAGATTACCAATTTCTCGGCTAAGTGGATACAGACCATCGCCGATGAGCGTGGCCGTAATGCCGAAGAGGCACGACTGGCGGTAACGGAGAGCAAGTCCTTTACCGATACCGAGGCGCTGGAGTATAACCTTATAGATTTGCGAGCCAATACCCTGGACAGCCTCATCTCTCAAGTCGACGGCTGGCAGGTAACCTTAGCCGACGGCAGTACTGTTACCCTCAGCACACAGAATGCCTTGGTTGAGGATATCAATATGAGCGCCCTTGAAAGGTTTCTCTACGCCCTCACCGACCCCAACATCGCCTATATACTGCTCAGCCTGGCGATACTTGGTATAACGGTCGAGATCTTCAATCCCGGGCTGATTTTCCCCGGGGTGGTCGGTGCCATCTCCGGGCTGTTCGCATTCTACTCCCTGGGGATGCTGCCGGTTAACTATGCCGGTATCCTGCTAATAGTCCTCGCCTTTGTTCTCTTTATCGCCGAGGCGTTTACCCCAACCTTTGGCCTGCTGACCGCAGGGGGCATAACCTCACTGGTTATCGGCTCCCTAATCTTATTTAAAGGAGGGCCCTTATTTCAGGTGAACACAGGTCTTATCGTTTTGGTTGCAGTCTTTTTTGCCGCCTTCCTTGCCTTCGTTATCAACCGCGTCGTGGTCGCCCACCGACGCCAGGCAACAACCGGCCGGGAAGAGCTGCCTGGCAAAACTGCCATCGTCCGTACCACCCTTAATCCCGAGGGTACAGTGCTCCATGAAGGCGAAATCTGGACGGCGATACTCGACCAGGGGCGAGCCGAACCCAAAGAGGAGGTGATAATAGAGAGATTCGACGGCTTGAAGCTATACGTTACCAAAAATAAGAAAGGAGGTAGCTAATGGAAAACATCATTCCTATATCAATCGCAGTACTTTTCGTACTGATGCTTATCTTCTCCGCAGTCAAAATCGTTGCCGAATACGAGAGGGGAGTTATCTTCCGCCTGGGCAGGCTGGTTGGCGCCAGAGGCCCCGGTTTGTTTCTTATTATTCCCTTTGTTGACCGCATGGTAAAGGTGGACCTGCGAGTAGTAACAATGGACGTGCCATCACAGGAGGTAATCACCAAGGACAATGTTACTGTTAGAGTAAATGCAGTGATATATTTCAGGGTAGTTGACCCCGAGGCTTCGGTAGTAAAGGTCCTGGATCATATCAGAGCCACCTCGCAGATAGCCCAGACGACACTGCGCAATGTACTGGGACAATCCGAACTGGATGAGCTATTAGCCTCAAGGGAAAAACTTAACCAGATGCTGCAGAGGATAATTGACGAACATACCGACCCCTGGGGGATAAAGGTCAGCACCGTAGAGATTAAGGAGGTTGAGCTTGCTGAATCAATGAGGCGAATGATGGCGGCTCAAGCCGAGGCAGAGAGAGAGCGACGAGCCAAAATCATTCATGCCGAAGGTGAGCTTCAAGCATCAACTAAACTGGCTGAGGCAGGAGTCATTATCGCCAAAGAGCCAGTTACACTCCAGCTTCGTTACCTGCAAACGCTGACCGAGATAGCCTCCGAGAGAAATAGCACCCTGATCTTCCCCCTGCCGATAGACCTGATAAGCATGTTTATGAACAGAGGTGCCAGCACCCAATCAGACAAAAAGACCAAAGAATAGCTATAGAACAAAAAGCGATATTTTTACTTCACGGCTAGCTTGATGAAGGGTTAGAACTCACTCAGGCATCGGTTTGCTCATCTTTCGATGCCTGAGATGGGTTCTGTCCTTTGCCATTTAATCACGCAGGGTAACATCACCGGCGGCAAACCGTCTCAAACTACCGTCCCGGCGGCGAATCATCAGGCTGCCGTCTCTGTCCACCGATTCGGCGATGCCCTCATAGACGGTATCCCCTGAGCTGGCTCGAACACTCTTGCCCAGCGTTTCCAGGCTATCCCGCCACTCCTGATATACCACCCCGCTACCCTGTGCCAGAAGATACAACCGCTCCATCTCGACCAGCAATCGCTTCACCAGCTCCAGGCGGGATACCTCCCTGCCCAGTTCATCGGTGAGGCTGGTAACCGGCAGTAATACCTCGCCTATTCTGTCAGTCTCAACATTCACGTTGATTCCGATACCGATAACGGCATAAGTCCTGTTTCTATCACATACCACGCTTTCAACAAGGATACCGCATATCTTTTTACCATTTATCAGGATATCGTTAGGCCACTTTATCTGCGGCTTCAGCCCGGTAACAGACTTGATAGCCTTAACCACCGCCAGAGAAGCCACCATAATAAGTGAAGGCAAATCAGACGGATCGGGATACAGGACGACAGACAGGGCGATACAGCCCCGTGGCGATACCCATCTGCGCTCCAGCCGTCCCTTGCCGGCGGTCTGCTCTTCGGCGATGATTACCGTCCCCTCCACAGCCCCCGCCAGTGCCTCTCTCCTGGCCACCGCCATCGTTGACGACAGCCTCTGGTAATGAACCACCCTCTGCCCGATAAAGCAGGTCTCCAGGCCTCTTGTAATGGAAACCGGCGATAGTTTGTCTTTCATTGTGCCAAAATCGCTATAATCCCCTGGATTATTATTCAGACGGTGCTTGATATCCAGCTCTGTCTAAAACAACGGTTATAAATATAGCACAATTGGAATACTGTCGACGATGTTGCGATTGGGGTGAGCCAGAAGATGGTTTGAGCTAATGCCAGCTATATCAGACCTTGGACTTATTGCCCTGGAGCAACTCCTCCATCCTTTCTGGATAGATACTCCTGATTATGGCTTCTTCTCTCTTGATGACCTTATTCTTCACCAGTTCAGCCAGCGCCTGCTCCATCGTCTGCATGCCATCGGTATTGAGCTGCATTACCTCGGGTATGTCACTCGTCTTACCCTCGCGAATGAGGCCCTTTATCTCCCGATTGGTAACTATTACCTCAAAGGCGGCTACTCTTCCCTTGCCCTCAGCCCTGGGCAGTAGTTTCTGCGATAGTATGGCTACTATAACCTGTGATAGCTGCAACCTGACCAGCGACTGATGTTCGAAGGGAAACATGTCTATTATACGTTCGATAGTCTCGGCGGCACCCTCGGTATGCATCGTTGCCATTACCAGGTGGCCCGACTCAGCCGCCTTTATAACCGTGCTTATGGTATCCAGGTCACCCATATCCCCGATGACAATGACATCCGGGTCATGGTGGAGAGCATGCCTCAATGCGTTATCTAAGGATTTTGTATCATCTCCGATGTCCCGCTGGGCGATGAGGCACTTTTCGTTGCTGTGCAGGTATTCAATCGGCTCTTCAATGATTATTACATTGCTCCTCATGCTCTTATTAAGGTGGTTAATCATTGACGCCATAGTGGTCGACTTACCACTGCCGGTAGCACCGGTAACCAGTATGATGCCTCTCGGCTCGAGAACAATTTCCTTACAGATGTCAGGCGCCCCCAGCTCGTCAATAGTCGGCACCTTGAACGGCACCACCCGAAAAGCAATGCTCAGCGTCCCTCTCTGTCGCATGGCGCTGACCCGGAACCGAGCCAGCCCGGGAACGCTGTAGGCGAATTCTATGTCCAGCTCCTTGAGCAATTTGCTCCCCTGCTCCGGTGTAGCAATACGCTCAAAAGCCATTTCGACATCCTTGGTAGCAACCGGCGGCAAGTCCTGCATTACCTCCAGCTCACCGTCAATACGTAAAATAGGTGGACTGGGTACCCTTATATGTAAGTCCGATGCTCCTTTGTCCACCATCCTTTTCAGCAGTCCGCCTACATCCATACCGTCACCTCTGTTACGTCAATTCGGTACTATCACCATATACCCTTTTGGTATAATGTAAGTTATAATCTAACCTATACTAAACTATTTTTAAATCCCCCTTTAGTCCTTTTTACCACCTATTTGTATTCAAACTATAGTACTCTAAGACATACTTTGGTAGTCTCTTTCTCTGGTCATTCCCCCCTTTTCTCGAAAGCATCCTCGACCACTCTTATTAACTCTTTAGAGGTGAACGGTTTGGGCAAAAACGGTATGTCGTATTTCTCCAGAAAATCTTGCGTATCACTGCCCACCAGCTCCCCCGATGTCATTATCACCCGGCCCACTAGCTCCGGGTACTTTTCTCTTATTTGCTGGTATAGCTGTCTGCCATCCATAACTGGTGTTCTCATATCAATAATAATCAGGTCATAGTCCTTCTCTTTCAGCTTGCTCTCGCCCTCCCGCCCGTTAGCCGCGATTTCCACCTCATACCCTTCACCGGTAAGAACCCTCAGGCAAACCTCACAGATTGTGGGCTCATCCTCAACTATCAGAATCCTTTTCCCTTTTATGCCGGGATTTATCACTACGACATCCCTTCATCACTGGTTATAACAGGCAGTTCGATGACAAATTTAGCTCCCTTACCCATCTCACTGGTAACGTATATTCTCCCATCATGTTTGGTTACTATTCTATGACAGATACTCAAACCCAGCCCTGTCCCCTTGCCTTCTTCCTTGGTAGTAAAGAAGGGGTCAAAAATGTGTCCTTGATTCTCTTCTGGGATTCCGGGACCATCATCAACAAAAGATATCCTTATTATATCCCCCACCCTTTCAGTGGTTATGGTCAGGACACCCCTATTATTTGACTCAATCATAAAATACTCGGCATTTATAATAATGTTAAAAAATACTTGCTGAATCTGGAAAGCATCAGCCATAATCAACGGCAGGTCTTTGGCAAAAACGGTCTTTACCTTGATGTTGTGCACCTTTTGTTCATAGGTACGGAGTCTCAGCACCGTAGCTATAACGCCGTTTATGTTGGTCGGCTTTCTTTCCGGTGCATGCTTTCGAGCAAAGGCAAGCAGGCTACTCACCACCTCGGTGGCCCTCATAGCTTCGTGGTAAGCAATGGCTATGTCTTCTTTTATTCTATCAGGCACATTCCCCCCCATTATTAACTCCAGATAGCCGATAACACTTGTCAAAGGGTTGTTAATCTCATGAGCAACCCCCGCCACCAGCTCGCCAATAGAAGCCAGCCGGTCGGTGATGAGCATATTCTCCTCCATACGCTTTCGGCTGGTTATGTCTCTGGCGACATGGACACAACCGATAATCTCACCATTTTTATTTAATAACGGCGATGCTGTAACTTCAAGATTTATTCCCAGTCTATTTTCATAGTATTCCCACTTAGCCGTTTCTGCCGTCTCTTTGGTCGCCATCAGCTTTTTATAAGGGCAATCGGCCATCGCCTCTGCCGCCTCTTGGAATATCTCGTAACACGGTTTCCCGATTAGCTCCTCTGGTTTCTTTTTGAAGGTCTCGGCGAACTTTTTGTTCATCTTTATCAGCCTGAAGTTAGCATCGTGTATTGATACCATGTCAGTGATAGAGTCAAAGGTTGCTTCCCACTCCTTGGCTGTCTGTTTTATCCTGTCTTCCGCCCGTTTACGCCTGTCGGCTATCCTCTCCAGTCGGGATATATATCCCCTTAGATTTTCCAGTTCCTCAACCAGCTCCTCCCGTGTCCTATTAACGCTTTTCATCCCACCATTATCTGAAGCCTTCTTTATTTTTAAATGACTTCTTGCTACTTTATAGCCTATTTATTGACTTTTGTCAATAGCACGGTAATATTCTTATATAATTACCCTCAACAGCCCTGGTTCTTCTGCCTATGCTAACAGCACACTTTACTGTCAACTCCTTTCAAAATGCATCCATTGCTTACTATTTGGACTGCTGGCAATCGTCCCTCCGATGACGTCAATTGACAAGCTTCGTGATTGATACTATTATTTATTCTATTCAGGCCGTTCAGGTTTTTCCCAGCCATTGACAGACACTGTTTGAGGAGTATACAAAATGCCCAAGACGATTGACGAAATAAACGATAAGATAAGCCAGGGCAAAGCGGTAGTAGCCACTGCCGAAGAGATAATAGACATTGTCAAAGAGAAGGGGGTAAAACAGGCGGCGCAGGAAGTAGATGTGGTAACCACCGGCACCTTCGGCCCTATGTGCTCCTCCGGCGCCTACCTTAACATCGGGCACTCCAGTCCCCGGATAAAGCTGGGCGGTGGCAAAGCCTATCTTAACGATGTCGCTGCCTACGCCGGTTTTGCGGCAGTTGATATCTTTATCGGCGCCAATGCCCTGCCCGACGACGACCCTAGAAACCGGGTCTTCCCCGGCGAGTTCAACTACGGCGGCGGGCATGTCATTGAGGAGCTGGTAGCTGGCAAGGATATTCGCCTGATAGCCAGCGCCTACGGCACCGACTGCTACCCCAGGAAGAAGCTCGAAACCTGGCTTAACATCAAGGACATCAATGAAGCGGTGCTCTTCAACCTCAGAAACGCCTACCAGAATTATAATGTTGCCGTCAACCTCTCGGACAAGACAATCTATACCTATATGGGAATACTAAAGCCCAACCTGGGTAACGCCAACTTCTCCAGTGCCGGGCAGCTATCGCCGCTCTTTAATGACCCGTTCTACAAGACTATCGGCATCGGCACCAGGGTATTCCTAGGCGGCGGCATCGGCTTTGTTGCCTGGCAGGGAACACAGCACAACCCCAACGTCCCGCGGACTAAACAAGGTGTGCCCAAGAAGGGAGCCGGCACGCTATCTCTCATCGGCGACCTTAAGCAGATGAGCCCACAGTGGCTGGTAGGCACCAGCATGTTAGGCTATGGCTGTACCCTTACCGTTGGCATAGGCATACCCATCCCGATACTCTCCGAGGAAATCCTGGCATATACTGCAGTAACCGACGCTGATATTCTGGCACCGGTGATAGATTATTCTCAGGCATATCCCCAGCTAAAGCCGGACATTCTAGCCGAGGTAAGCTACGCCGAGCTAAAGAGCGGCCAGATATTAATCCAGGGCAAGGAGGTGCCCACGGCTTCTCTATCCAGCTACTCGCGGGCAGTGGCTATCGCCACCACGTTGAAGGAGTGGATACAGAAGGGTCGCTTCCTGCTTACCAGCCCGGTAGCACCCCTGCCCGGCGCCGGGTCGGACTACACCTTCCGGCCGCTTAAGGAGCGCCCGATAGAGGACTAGAGAAACTAAAGTGAGGTTATGGCAATGATTGTGTCAAAGAAGATAGTCCTTCACTTCCCCAGCCGTCTGGTAGAAAAACCGCTAGTATACCGGCTGATTAAAGACTACGATCTCGAATTCAACATCCTTAAGGCTTCCATCATCCCGGACGAGGAAGGCTTGATGGTGCTGGAACTGCGGGGCGAACAGGTCAACTACGACAGTGGCATTAAGTACCTGACCAAAGCCGGGGTAAGGATTCAGTCGCTGGGGCAGAACGTCCTCCGCAACGAAACGAGGTGCACCCACTGCGGCGCCTGTATAACCATCTGCCCCACCGGAGCCTTCGAGCTCGACCCCATCACCAGATATGTCACCTTCAACGATGACAAATGCATTGCCTGCGGATTGTGCCTCAAGGCCTGTCCGCCACGGGCGATGGAACTGCACCTCTAAGCCCATGTACCAGCCGAGGGATTACCGACACTGGGTTCAAGACAGGGAGCTGGCCTCCTTCAACGTGGTGGTAAAGGAGACTGACCTGTAGACGCTGTCCAACGACGCTTTGTTACCCCTAGTATATCCATATCCCCTGGCTGTCAAAACCCCTAATACCCATAGCAACTGGCTGGCGGGGTTAAGCACTAGGATTGACACGGGGTAAATGGGTGCTATTATAGTGTGTGAAGAAGGTGAATAAAGGGAGGAAGTAGAAATGAATAAGATAGTCCTAATCAGTGTTAGCCTCATCCTGGCATTAGTAGTGGGATTGGCCGGGTGCGGTGGTGAAAGGCTAGTCACTCAAACAGTTCTAATAACAACAACGATTACCCTCGCTCCAGTAATGGAAACTGTTACCACAATGGTTGAGGTTACGAAAACGGTAACTGTTACTGAAACAGTAACAACAATGGTTGACTCATCAACAGTAACTGTTACCAGCCCGCCGGTTACAGATACAGTCACAGAAACAACCGTAGTCACCAAAACGACTACCCCGACGCAGCCTAGCCACGTATATCAGGTTGTTGAAGACATTTCCTACATCATAACAGAGAAATCAAGCAATTACTGGTATTTCTCATGGAAGGTCACGATAAAAAATATGCACTTTGAGGAATTAACCCTTTACATTGAAGTCAATTTCCTTGATAGTGATGGGTTCTCGCTAGAATGGGGTAATGATATCTCGACATTCAACCCTGGGGAAACTAAGACGATATATGGCGAAGAGATGATAGGCGCGGATATAGCTGGTAATGTAGTTAAAGCTGTCGTTGATATAGAACCGTTTTAAAATAACTGGGGGCTGGCGGGGTTGAAATGTTGACGACGCTCCACAGGATATTGATTGAGGAGTGAAGGAGAGAATATAATCCGGTACGACCTCACTTTTATCGAAAAGCCATTTGCTATAGCTTTTTAGTATTTGCCGATACTTCACTACTGTGATAGGATTAAGGTCTTCTTGCATTAGCTTTTGATAGTAATCTTCAAGGAGTATTTTCATATCTAAAGGATAACACGTGCCAGCTGGCAAAATGTCCACGAGCCGGGAACGAACACTTTCGACGACTGCCTGAATCTGGCTTTTGGACAAGATATTAGCTGCACTTCTAAGCCCATGTACCAGCCGAGGGATTACCGACACTGGGTTCAGGACAGGGAGCTGGCCTCCTTCAACGTGGTGGTAAAGGAGACTGACCTGTATATCCGCGCCTCATCCGACCTCAGCAGTGAAGCCCGGAAACTGGTGCTCAAATACCGCAACCAGCTGGAAGGCTACATTTCACAGCACACCTCGTTTGCTAGCTCACTTAAACCGCTACCGGTAGCCGAAGATGCGCCGCCGATTGTCAAAGAAATGGCAGACTCAGCCCGAAAGTTCGGTGTCGGACCTATGGCATCGGTCGCCGGCGCCATAGCCCAATTCGTCGGCTGCGGACTGCTCGACCATTCGCCCGAGGTAATCGTCGAGAACGGTGGCGATATATTTATAAATAGCTCAAGGGACAGGGTGGTTGCCATCTATGCCGGCAAGTCCCCTCTGAGCGGCAGGCTGGGGCTGGAAATAAAGGGGGAGGAGACGCCCCTCGGTATCTGTACCTCATCGGGCACGGTAGGCCACTCCCTCAGCCTGGGGCGTGCCGACGCCGTGGTCGCCATCGCCGATTCCGCCACCCTGGCTGACGCCGCGGCTACGGCTATCGGCAACATTATCTCCCAGCCCGACGATATCCCTGCCGGCATCGAAATGGCCCGGAGTAACCAGGAGCTAATCGGTTTATTAATCATCAAGGACGATAAGATAGGCATCTGTGGCAGTATAAAAATATGCCAGCTTCCCTGCCCTGGGCATAACATTGACACGGTGACCAGCCCAAACCTATAATTGCCTTGTCCTGCAATATCAACCATCGGGAGGGAATATGGACAAGCCGATTCTGGTAGTACCAGCCATCCTGACCGGTGACCCCGAAGCCCTCAGGGCAATGGTGCGCCAGGCGGAGACCTTCACCGACTGGGTCCAGTTCGACATCATGGACGGGAAGTTCGTTCCCCCTCATAGTATAACCGACGAGCACATCGCCAGCCTCAAGACGAATCTAAGATGGGAAGTCCACCTTATGGTGCAACGCCCAGAGAACTACCTGGAAGGCTTCCGGCGGGCGGGAGCGCAGAGGGTAATCTTCCACTACGAAGCCGCCAGCTCGCCACGAGAGGTCATATCTCAAGCCAGGAGCCTTAATATGGATGTCGGGTTGGCGGTTAACCCCGATACCCCTATCTCTGACATCTCTCCTCTCATAGACAAACTTGATTGCGTGCTCTTTATGTCCGTCCACCCCGGCTTCTACGGTAGCAAGTTTATACCCGAAGTGCTGGACAAGGTGGCTGATTTCCGCCTTGCGTATCCCGATATGGAAATCGGCATAGACGGCGGTATCAAGGAGGGTAATATCGCCCGTGTCGCCCGCTCAGGAGCGAACTCTATCTGCGTCGGCAGTGCCATCTTCTGCCAGGAACAGCCCGGGGAGAGCTATAATCGCCTTGTGGCCCTGGCCAATGGAGCCTCAAGCCCTCTTTAGCAGCCTCTCGGCCTCTTCTGCCACATGCTGAGCGGTTAGCCCCAGTTGCTGGTAGATTTCCTGGTACGGAGCCGAGGCGCCGAACCGGTCGATGCCGATGACAACCCCCTCGATACCCACGTATCTCTCCCAGCCCAGTGTCGCCGCCGCCTCTATAGATACCCGCGCCTTAATCTCAGGCGGCAAGACGCTGTCTCTATACTCTGCCGGCTGGGCGTCAAACAGCTCCCAGGAGGGCAGCGACACGACACGGGCGGCGATACCCTTCTCCTCCAGCAATCTCCCCGCCTCCAGGGCGATGTGCACCTCGGAGCCGGTGCCGACGAGGATAACCTCCGGTGACGCTTTCGCCTGCCACAGTATGTAACCGCCACGCTGCACCCCGCTGGCTGGAGCCAGTTTTTTCCTATCCAGCACCGGTAGTTTCTGGCGCGTCAGTATCAGAGCCGTCGGTCCCTGCCAGCGCTGCAGGGCGGCCTTCCAGGCTTCCACCGTCTCGGTAGCGTCGGCGGGGCGGAGCACCACCAGCCCAGGCACCGCCCTTAGCCCGGCCAGTTGCTCTATAGGCTGGTGGGTCGGCCCATCCTCCCCCAGCCCAACCGAGTCGTGGGTAAAAATGAATATCACCCTCTGCTTCATAATAGCGGCTAACCGCACCGGCGGCCGCATATAGTCGTAGAAGATGAGAAAGGTGGCGGTGTAGGGAATAATACCCCGGTGCAGAGCCATACCGTTGGCGATAGCACCCATAGCGTGTTCTCTGACGCCGAAGTGGAGATTATGGCCACAATAATCGTCAACCCCGAAATGCCCCTTACTTTTCAGCGTTGTCTTGGTAGAGGGTGCTAAATCCGCCGCACCACCGACCAGGGCATGAACCTTCTGCGAAACTATGTTCATCACCCGCCCCGAGGCTTCACGCGTAGCCATTAGCTTGTCCTCATTTAAAAACAGGCTGTCTAAATCACTATCCCAGCCATCGGGCAGGTCTCCACTCAGGTCATCCTCAAGTTTGCGAGCTTCCTCGGGATAGGCACGGCGGTATGTCTCCAGCCTGTTCCGCCATTCTGCCTGTTGTCGCTTCCCCCGCTCCTGCGCCTGGCGAAGGTGGCTCATCACCTCAGGCGGCACCGTGAAAGGCTCTTTATACCGCCAGCCGAGCCTCTCTTTTGCCAGCGCTACCTCAGCCTCCCCCAGCGGCTCGCCGTGCGCCAGTCCGGTGCCCTCACGATTGGGGCTGCCATAGCCGATAATGGTGCGGCATATTATAAGACTGGGGTGGACTTCATCGGCCTGAGCCTCTCTTATTGCCGCATCAACAGCGGCTATGTCCATGCCATTTATGGGTCCGATTACCTGCCAGCCATAAGCCCGGAACCTCTGCCCGACATCCTCGGTAAATGTAACATCTGTATCTCCCTCAATGGAGATGTCGTTGTCGTCATAGAGATAGATAAGCTTGCCCAGTTGCAGTGTCCCGGCCAGCGATGCCGCCTCCGAGGAGACGCCTTCCATCAGGTCGCCGTCGGAGACAATGGCATAGGTATAATGGTCAATAATATTATGCCCGGGGCGGTTGTAGTGCTGTGACAGCCACCGCTCGGCAATAGCCATGCCCACCCCGTTAGCAAACCCCTGCCCCAGCGGGCCTGTGGTCGCCTCGACACCGGGAGCCAGCCCGTACTCCGGGTGCCCGGGCGTCTTACTGCCCCACTGACGGAACTGCTTGATTTCCTCAAGCGACAGGTCATACCCCGTCAGGTATAGTAGAGAATAGAGCAGTGCCGAAGCGTGACCCGCCGAGAGGACAAAACGGTCCCTGTCCGGCCAGTCCGGGTCGCCTGGATTGTGTTTTAAGAAACGGTCCCACAGGACATAAGCCATGGGTGCTGCCCCCATGGGGGCTCCGGGGTGGCCGGAGTTGGCTTTCTGCACGGCATCTACCGCCAGAAAGCGAATGGTGTTGATGCAAAACTCATCCGGCGTCATAATATTCTACCCATAAAGTTCACACTCTTTGAGGCGATATATGCCAAGCCATTCTATACTACTACCCGTTCCATTTTCAAATACCCGGCGCCACTTAATTAGCTACCATTCGTTGGTACTGAAGATTGGTACTGAAGATTGGTAAACGTTATCGTATTGACGGCTAAAGGACGGGTAAAGATAAACAGCATACAGGGGGTTTGCTGGTTCGGGGCTATGATATCCCAGTGCTAGCTATCGCCTTCCGATTTGGCTCTAACATCTAGGCTTTTCGAGGGTGGCGGCTGGATAATGCTACAGAATACCTCTACCACATCGGGGTCAAACTGCTTCCCGGCACAGCGCCTCAGTTCCTTAACCGCTTCCTCCGGCGATAACTGCTCGCGGTAAGGCCGCGGCGAAGTCATGGCATCGTAGGCATCGGCAACCGATAGAATACGGGCTTCCAGCGGGATGCTATTGCCGCTCAAACCGGCCGGATAGCCACTGCCGTCATGGTGCTCATGGTGGTGCAGTATAGCCGGCAGGCAATTGACCAGGTCGATAACGTGCCTTAATATCTCCACCCCCAGCTCAGGGTGAGCCCTTATAGGCCTCCACTCATCCTCGGTTAGCGGTGTTTTCTTATTGAGGATGGAATCGGGCACGCCGACCTTGCCAATATCGTGCAACAGGCTGGCGGCGCGCATGGTGGATATCCTGTCCTGGGGTAGCTTATAAGCCTCGGCGACAGCCACGGCATACTCGCTCACCTTTCGGGAATGCCCGTAGGTGTAGCTATCCTTGGTATCGACGGTAGCCGCCAGAGCATAGATTATGCTCAGGGCTCTCGGTCTCGCCTCAAGCTCAACGCCGATGAGTGAAGTGTCCGGTTTCAGTACGTCCGACGATAGACAGGTGCGGTTCCTGCCCGTCTGCTTAGCCCGGTAGAGTGCGGCATCGGCCAAGCCGATTACCTCCTCTTTCATTATACCATCGTTGGGCCAGTTACCCACGCCCAGGCTGGCGGTTATCGGCATCGCCCGGGAGCTGGTCTTTGATTCTATCGTTTTACGGATGCGCTCAGCCACCTTATAGGCGTCGTCAAGGCGTGCCTCAGGCAATATTACGGCGAACTCCTCACCACCATAACGGAAGGCAAGGTCTATGCTTCTGATAGAGCTTTCCAGATAGCGGCCTACCTTACGCAGAACCTGGTCTCCAGCCAGATGGCCATAGATATCGTTGTAGGCTTTGAAAAGGTCTATATCCAGCATTATCATCGAGAAGGTGCCGCCAAAACGGGAACCCCGGGCTATCTCCTGCTCCAGACGCTCGTGAAAACTGCGATGGTTATAAAGACCGGTCAGCTCATCGGTATTGGCTCTTGTTTTTGCCTGATGGTAGAGCTGGGCATTCTCTATTATGACCCCGGCCCGATTGGTGATTCCGGTGACCAACTGTATATCCTCGTGAGAATACGGGCCTCCCGAGCGCTTTTTCCCCAAGCCAAGAATACCGATAAGCTTGCCCCGGCTCTTAAAGGGATAAAGCACTCCCAGGCCAGACTTCTCCAACTGCTCCCTCTCCACCTGCCACAAACCCTTCAGCTCGGCAATGTTGTCAATTTGCTCCATATGAAGGGGCCCAGACCGCTTATCCAGCCAGTCTACAATAGGGCTATCCGGATTAAAACTAAGCCCTTTATCCGCCTCATCCTTGAGCTTGGGATAGGTATATCGTACCTTGAAATCTCCGCTTTCATTATCCTGAAACAGCAACCTTGTCTGGGTAATGTTCATCGCATTTACCATTGCCGGCATCATTTCTTTAGCCAGCGCGTCCAGGTCGAGGATATTGCCCATCTTATCGCTGAAGTTAAGCAATGCCTGGCGGGAACCATAGGTCTGGCGGTAAAAGAGCCGGTCTATCACCCTCTCAGCCAATCGTATTAGCGGGCGTGCTGATATTATTACCAGTAAGACGATTGAAGTAGAGAACAACATGATATAAGCCATTGGCTGGTCGATGTCGATAAAGATACGCAAGCCAAGTGTTACCGCGCCGGCGGAAACACCAATTAAGACGCCTATTAAGACTAAATAGGTCAGTCCTTTCCGAGCCACCAGCCTGATATCCAAGAGATTCAACCTGGTTATGGCATAGCTTATGATCAAGGCATTAATCATGTTGCCTATATGGTCTAATGGAAACCCGGCCAGTTTAGGGATGTTATTGGTCAGGGTGAGAAGCACCAGTATACTCCAGCCGAATATAAGGTACGTCGTCCGGTTGCGGTCAATCGGGTCGGTGGAAATACGATATTTTCTTACTAGCAAACGGATTACTCCGCCAGCAAAGGTAAGGCTGATAGCGGTGATAATGTAGAGTGAAGCTCCAAGCTCGTGATATAGTGTCCCATCTTCTACATATGAATACTGTACTATATTGCCACTTAAGGAGAGCACTGTCAGAATCAAGAGCAGGGTGTAACCAACATATAGCCCCTTCCCAGCCGGTCGGTTGGTATAGGCCCGGACAAAGTGATAGTAGGCAATGAGCGTCCATACCAGAGCTACTACTAGTATTTGATTCCAGAACAATGTCTGCTCAGGGAGAGCATCAAGGTGAAGCATGAAAGAGGTAAAACTCCAGAAGGCGGCTACTGCGAGAAAATAGGCAAATATCTTGTTAGCCCGCTTCTTAATCTGTTGTAAGGCGATAACAAGAAGAATGACATATAAGATACTGGTCGTCAGCGGGATTATTGCCCATATAGTCATCGCTAAAGTTACCTTAACATACCTGTATTTATGTTACGTTAATTATGTCTTATAGCTTTGACCTTGTCAACACGATGGCGAATGGGCAGCATTGCTTACATACAAATATACAGTACGTTCGTACTATCGCCTGGGAGATGTATTGAAGAAGCTACCTAAAAGAGCAAGACTAATGAACAGCGATAAGGCTGTTATGATACGGTGCCGACGATGAATTTCTGGTCAAGCAGGTCAACATAGATGTATTGTGGAGCCTTTACTATCTCTTTTCTTCTTAAAAGTATACTAACCGCCTCATTGGCGGCCAGCATTGAAGACAACCCCACACCGATACTACAGGTAGGAACCGGTCTTTGACCGGCAATAATTTCCTGCATCATATCAAGAGACATGGCGGCATTTACATAGGATGGCATTACAGGCAATATCCTCTCCGCCGGCACCGACAGCTCATTGATGCTATCCAGGTCTACATCCGGCGGCAGTTTGTTATACTCCTCCAAGGTCATCCCCTGGGGGTCAAAGCTGGCCAACAGCGCTCCGAAACCTATAGCCCCGGAGAAAAGGTAGTATATACCCCTCCTCCTGGCCACCCTCTGCAAGTATATGGACTCCTTCCAGGCTCCGTAGTCCATCTCATCAATTATCAGGTTACAGCCATCGACCAATTTATCAGCCTCTGCCTCTGACGTGATGCCGGTGCTACTGTAATATATACCGGCGCCGGGATTAATATCCCTTATCTCTTCATAGACCACTTCAGCCTTATTCCGTTCCAGTCTGGATATAGAGGAGCCGAACTGCCGATTAAGATTGCTCTCCTCGAATCTGCCCGGGTCGGTAATTCTGATATTGCCCACTCCCAGTCTGGCCAGCCTTTCCGCCAGCAAGCCGCCAACCCCACCCACACCAGCCACTGCTATAGTTGATTGCCTCAGCTTCTCCTGTTCATCTTGGGTAAAGATACCTATATTACGGGAGAAGATTTCCTGATACTGACCGTCCATCAAGCCACCTCTTTGGTCGAATATTTACCCCTAGTTCGTTCCAGCGATTCGGTGAAGGCTTTCAGGCTTCGCCTATTCGGCACCAGCATCGGTGTTTCTTTCTGGTATTTATCATAGTCATCGAACATCTTTGGAAAGAAGTACCTGTCCTGCACGATGACCAGCACCGTATTCAGCACGATGAATATCGGCGCCGCGATAAGCATCAGATGTGATTTGGAAATAAACACCAGTGAGAAAAAGAATAGGGCTACCCAGTAGACACCGGGGTGACGAACCAGGGCATACAGCCCGGTCCTGATGAGCTTATCGCCGACACCGGCATCGACATACGTCTTGCGGAAGGGGAGATTGATAAACAGGGCAAAAGTTATCATCGTTATAGAAACGGCAAGAAGGAACCAGCCCACCCAGATCATCGAATCGGGCAGGGGCAGGGTGCTCGATTCAAGGCACATCTTTATCAATGAAAAGAACAATATGACAAAGCCAGCCGTCCAGACGAGCGGCTTAACTCCAAAAGGAATCCTCTTCAGGGACACCAGGTCAAAAAGGTGTATCACTATGAAACCTAAAATACCTATACCGACATATATCATAATCCTGTACCACACTACTCCATAGTCTGCCTGTTAAATTAAGCAGGGCCGAGCGGTAACAACCTCTCTTAAGCCTCCACCTTTTCCCCCTCGGCTCTTACTTTTATCCTCTTTGCCTTGTTCACCAGAAAATCTATCACGTTATCGGACGGATTGATATGCTCTGGTTTCAGATGAGCCAGTTCGGCACCGGCTGCCTTCTGCTTTAGTGTATAGGCTCTAAAGGCATTCTCGGGTAACAATGTAACCTCTATCGGTTTCAAGCCGGTAATTGACTCCAGCTCGGCATATGGTGTATCAATTTTCTTAAGCTCCTCGTGGACGAGGCTGGAGACCTGCTCGGCAGTTATGTATCCATTCTCCCTCGGCTCTATATACAGGTGCAAAACCGGTTTCTCTTTGACCTCTTTGCGCACCACCCAGTCCTCGTAGTGTATGCCGGTGTTCTCTATAGCCTTCCAGATAATCTTCTCCGACAGTCGGGTGAAGCCGGCGATGTCGATCTGGTCGTCTATACGGGTGAGGAACGTCATCTGGGGGATGTCTATATTGAGTTTTTCGTTACGCAGTGATGTTATCTTGACCAGATGTCCCAACCTGTATCTGGCAAAGGTCCCGCCGTGGAAGCTGGAGATGACCAGTTCATAGTTCCCCGGCTTGACCTCGTCGAGTAAAAGGGTTGACGGCTGATAGGATTCATCCTGCCTGGACCTGATGCTCTCCTTCTCCGGGATGAACTCCAGGAAATTGAGATGGGGGATGAAAGTCAAGGCCTGGTAATCCCAGGTCTGGACGGCGATAAATATGGCTTCGGTACACCCGTAAAAGTCCAGCGGGTAACGACCCCACATCTCCTTAATCTTTTCTTTATAGACAAAGCCGTCTATGCCGAAGGTAATCAATCCCTTAAGCTTCCACAGGTCTTTAGGCATCAGTGGGCGACGAGCCAGCTTGCTCTTGGCTATGCCCTTCATCAGTCTTAGCGCAGCTTTGGGATTATTCAACAACGACTTTATACTCATTTTGCTCTTACCCCGTCTGCTGAAGCGCTCGCCTATGGCTACGGCAACGCTGGACATGGCAACGTTCATATCCATCCCCTGAGACAGGGCCATCTCGAATCCCTTTTGCATCCGCTCCTCAAAGGACATTACCTCCGATTCCTCTATCGGCGGCAGCAGGGTAAACAGCTCATTGGGAAAGACGCGGGTCATAGTACCGGTGGTATAGGGCGGTGGAGCCATACCATAGAGAACTTTGTCGTTCCTCCGTAGATTAACCACCCCCTTCTCCTTACAGCTTGAGAAGAACATCAGGGCAAATATTATCTGCTCTATCTCATCGAGCTGTCGGGCAGTGACCGGCGCCCAGCGAAGGGGATACTCGCCGGATTTGCCCGAGGTGCACTGCCACAGTATCGGCTTTCGGGGCAGTACATCCATCCTCCTCTTCAAGAGGTAGGGAGCATAGTCGGCATAGGTCGTCAAGGGAACCAGCTCGCGGAACTCCTCTATACTTTCTGGCCTGGCGCCGTTCATAATCCTCTGCCCCAGCTCACACTTGCTAAACAGCTCCATCTGCTCTATTAGCAACCGCTTCTGAATCCGCATAAAATCCTCGATACTTAGGTCAATAAAGCCACAGCACCTCTGCCATAATTCCTGGTATCTACCCTGTTGGAACAGTTCTACCTCAACACTCATTTTTAACCTCCTTCATCCTTGCCGGCAACTCAGCTATTAGTCTTTGCCATATGGCGAATTTCACTAACTATGGCACGTCGTTCCGACTATGGGAAGGTTTTGAATTCTAGAACAATGTTCTATTGAAGCTAGAGCCAATAAAAAACCCCTCTCTTTTTAGGGAGAGGGTCTATAATCTCGGTTATTTATGCCCTGATTTCAGTCTTAACGGGTCAGTAGACTACTTCCACTTTATCTTTACTTCGCCGCCTTCATCCTCGACGGGCAGGCTACCTTCCAGGCTATCCAGTTTCTGAACCAGCTCTTTCAGGTCATCGCCCACCGGCTGTTTGCTCAACTCAAGCCCGTAGCCGATAAAGAAATCGAGGAAGCTCTTAATGAGCTTCTTGGTATCCTCCTGGAAAATCTGGAGCTCCTCTTTGGTGGCATACCTTTCCTTCTCGGCGGCTTCTTTGAGCAGAATCTGCCTGATATCCTTCCTCAGTGATTCAAACTCTTCCCTGGTTATTTCCTTTTGCTCTTTAGTCTTCCCTTCCAGCCGGTCTTCAAGTAGAAAGTCGATAAACTCCGCCTGTGACAAATCGCCGCGGTTATCGTTTACCTTTTTAACCAGCTCTGCTGGCAATATCAGCATCCTCTTTTCCGACATCAAGGCTCTCCTTTGAGTGTTACCCTACCGCCATCAATACTCAAACGATACGGCCATTCCTGTCCTCAGGCGAACTAAAGGTCATCAGGTCCTCTAAGCTCAAGCGTTCCCAGGATGGCATCTATGCCTCTCAGCAACCTCAGCCCTTTCCTGGTCACTCTGTAGGTCACCGACGGGTTGCCCAGCTTAACCTTATCAACCAGCTTCCTGTCCAGAAGGAAGTTTAGGTACTTCTGCAACTGGAAATAGCTCATATTGACGCTGTACATTATCTCAGTCTTGCCGGCTTCGCCAAGCCTGAGCATATCGGCTATTATTTCAATACTAGATCTTCGGCGGTCCAGATTCATCAACAGACCCCTTACTATTGACCTAGTACTATTATACTATACCTGTCAAGCCTGTCAAGTGCGGCATTGCCCGTGGCACACCAGCCGCAATTTGACGCCTACCTAAAAGAAGCCCAGATACCAGTCCAGGATGGCACTGCCCCATACCAGCGTGGCCATCGTGGCTAGAGAAAGGAAGGGGCCAAAGGGGATGCTCTGCTTGCGGCTTTTCGCCTTTCTCAGTATCAGAATCCAGGCTACCAGCCCCCCTGAAACCACAGCCAGCAGAATAGCCACAAATACCAGCGGGAAGCCGGTGACCACCCCGATAAGGGTAGCCATCTTGACATCGCCCCAGCCCATCCCTCCCCGGGATAGGACAACAATCAACAGGAATATCCCCAGCCCGATACCGCCGCCGGCGGCGGCGCTGGCGATGCTGGGAACAACCTCCAGGCGAGACAGAAAGACGCTTAGTATCAGGGCGACTGCGGCACCGGGGTAGACCAGCTTGTTGGGCAGAATATGGTGCTCCAGGTCAATAACCAGGAGAACGATAAAGAGACAGAAGTAGAAAACGACAACGGCCAGCTCACCACTGAAGCCATAGTGCCAGTAGAGGAAGACGAAGACAGCCCCGGTGGCAATCTCAACCCAGAGCAGGCGTCTGGGAATCGGCGCCTGGCAATGACGGCAACGTCCGCGTAGCCACAGGTAGCTAAAGACAGGGATAAGGTCTGCAAACGAAAGCCGTTTCTGGCAGTAAGAGCAGTGAGATGGTGGAGCAATAAGAGACTGATTTTCAGGCAAACGGTCAATACAGACATTCAAAAAACTACCGACGGCTACACCCAGCAGGGCAAAGACTATCATCCAGACTGTTTCCATTCCCCCTATTGTGGCTGTTTTTCTTTTTCCCGTCAATAGGGCGACCATATCCCCTGCCAACCAGGCCTCTTGACTGCATTGTTATAAATGATATTGCCTGAATATCTATTGACTTTTGTTATTTCGGTATCTATACTGCCAATGTAGATTTATTGGAGGCCTAATATGACCAAGGCTAAATTAGACAAAGAGTTGAACGAGACCCAGCGAATTGTAGAGCTGGTCGGCAATAAAAAGGCTCTGAAGCTGGTAACCGAGATTCTTGCCGGCAATATCCCTGAGATTAACCCCCTCTTTGATTTCACCAGTGAGCTGGGCTTTAGATACCCAGCCGCCGAAAAGCTAGTAAATGCTAAAGGCGAGGAAGTAGTATCAATCCTGGAATCGCTGACTGCCGACGGCATACTCAATAAGGTCTTCTTTGACCGTTTGCTACGATGTCCTCAGTGCCAGTCAGTAAATCTCAGACCAACGACACACTGCCCCAAGTGCGGCTCGGGCAACATCGTCCGGGGTAGAATCCTTGAGCACCTCGTCTGCAAATACGTCGGTCTTGAAGACGATTTCATATCAAAGGGTAAATACATATGCCCCAATTGCTACCAGGTGCTGGTGACTACCGAGAGCAACTACCGCAGCCTGGGGCTGCTCTACAAGTGCCTTGAATGTGATAACATCTTCAACCTTCCACAACTAAAATGGAGGTGCCTCAAGTGCTCCTCCATTACCACCGAGGACAAGGTCACCGATATAATCATCTACTCTTATAGCTTTAACGAGGCCAAGAGAAGCTGGCTGGAGTTCGAGCTCAAGCCCAAGCTCCAGCTCATAGAGTTCCTGAAACAGCGAGGCTACAAGGTATCTGAAAACGCTACCGTCAAGGGGCGGTCGGGGGCGGAGCACAAAATAGACATGCTGGCGACCAGGGACGACGGCATTATCAACTATACCATTGCCATCGGTATCAAGGTGGTCGGGGAAAGAATAGAGCTGGGCGAGATATTTGACTTTGACGACAAAGCCTATGATATCGGCATCCACGATAAGGTGCTGGTTATCGTCCCCGAACTGGGCAGAGAAGCAGAGAAATTCGCCAGCCAGCAGAGGATAAAGGTGCTCGAGGTCAGAGACCTGGACTCGGTACTGGCTAGTGGCACCACGGTGCCGGTCCCCGAGATAACTGGTAAGCCCTTTGAGTTCAAGTCCAAATCAGAGCTGATAAAATACCTTCAGTGTTACGGCTACGAAGTGAAGGAGAACGCCAAGATTAAAGGCAAATCGGGCGCCGAACATACCATAGACATACTGGCGACAAGGGACGACGGCATCATTACCCACCGCATCGCTATCGGTATTGAGCTGGCTCAGGAGCCGATACCCCTGGATAAGGTATTTGATTTCGATAACAAAGCCTATGATATCGGCATACTGGATAAAGCCTTCATCGCCTTCCCGGGGCTCACCCAGGAAGCCAGACAGTTCACCCAGAGACAGCGCATAAAGGTATTCGAGGTCAGCAACCTGGAACCCGGCACCTAGACCTACCTCACATCTCAACCCACCCCTGCCTCCGCAAGGCACCGGGCACGCTCACAGGACGTAAGTACTGGCACGCAGGGTGACCTTTGACCTATTGACACTTTCGCATAGCTCAAATATAATTAAGCTAACTTATCTTTACTATAACTTATCTTCAATTCATTTGACCTGGCAAAATAAAAGAAAGGAGGTGACAGATGAAAATAGGGAGGTTACTGAAGAAGTTTCACTATGGAGAGAAAGGCTTCACCCTGATTGAGTTGCTGGTGGTAGTCGCCATTCTCGGCATCCTGGCCGCCGTGGTCATCCCCAATGTGATGGGGCTCATGGGCACCGGCACAGTCCAGGCAGCCAACACCGAGGCGCACGATGTTGAGATAGCCGTGCTTGCAGCCATGGTAGATAATGATGTCTATGAGCTGTTAGCTGGTGGCACTGTTGGTCCCCTTCATGTTTCTGCCGTTCAATCATCTGGTACCGGCAATCCACTGATACCGGTACATGACTACTTTACCGGCTCCTTGCAGGCCACCTATACACTTGATGACGATGGCCATATAACATTGGCCACGGCAACCCCAGGTGGTAAGTGGGATGGCCTGTCCTACGCGGAGAACGTCGGCTGGGCAGACTAAACAGGGTGTATAAAGCAGTCGTTTAGGTGATAAAGACAGTTACTGGAACCATAGAGTAGACTAGAGAAGCCCATCCGGTCCTGCGCTCCAAATTAAGAGGACCGGTGGGTTTTTCTATTTACAGGTGGGGAATAAATCCATCCCCTCAAAGAGTCTTCGGCCTGACCTCCCTTCCTTTGATAAAGGAAGGGAGGAATAATAAGAGGGGCTAACGCCCCTCTTATACACCCCGGAACTGGAAATCTATCGAGCAAAGGGGGTTAGATTGTAAGGGGGTGAGGTCAACCTTCAACCAAAAAGGAACGAAACCCTATTTATATGCTCGCTATATTGTGCTAATATAGCGGGGTATTAAAAATAGAGACATTGATTTTTTACCTCTAGCTATCAACAAAAACCTCGATAGAATATAGTGAAAAAGACTTTTAGAATATTGCATCAGGACAAAGCAGGCTTTACCATGATCGAGCTCCTGGTGGTGGTGGGTATCCTGGGCATATTAGCCGCCGTAGTCATACCCAGTATCCTGGGGCTCATGAACGAGGGCGAGGAAGAGGCAAAGCAGACCGAGCATCATAATATCCAGGTTGCAGTATACTTAATTATGGTCAAAGCCGAGGTATCCCAACTGGACGGCTCCTCAGGCTACGACGAGATTGACGAACTGGCTGAGGTTCACGGGGTTACGGCTACCAACACTGATAACAATACCACCTACTACTTGGATGACTACCTTTTCAGCGGCAAATATCCGCTTATGCAAGCCTATGACATCGCCCTGAACGGCTCGGTAACCGTTGATTAGTCCAACCTGAAGTAACAAACCGGCATATGCAATAAAGAGGGATGCTTTCTGCATCCCTCTTTATTTTATGCTTCCCTATGTGACTTTCTTATCAGGCCTTTCGCACCCTGTAACCGCTGATGAGCGCTTCCACCTCTTTACTGTCATTGCAGAACTTCTTTACCGTTTCCATGGTTATTACTCTCCTGAGATAGAGGTCGACCAGCGCCTCATCTAGTGAAATCATGCCGATATCATGGTGGGTACGGATGGCATTGGCTAGCTGATGAATCTTGCCCTCACGCAACAGGTTCTTCACCGATGAATCGGCCATCATTATCTCAATGGCGGCTATCCTCCCGGAACCATCAGCCCTAGGCACCAGTGTCTGGCATATTACGGCGACGAGCAGTGAAGCCAGCCGTGTCTGGGCTAAAGAGCGTTCGTATAACGGGAAGAGGTCTATTATTCTCTCCATCGCCTGCGGGGCGCTGGGGGCATGACCGGTACTCAACACCAGGTGTCCGGTTTCGGCAACGTTAAGCACCGCCGCCGCTGTCTCCAGGTCTCTCATCTCACCCACCATGATGACATCCGGGTCCTGCCTCAAGACGTGCTTTAGCGCCTGGGCGAAAGATATGGTATCGGTGAACAGCTCACGCTGGGTTATGGCGCTTGAATGACTGGGATGGACATATTCGATAGGGTCTTCAATGGTAACTATATGACGTCTCTCATTTAGATTCAGGTGATTTATCATCGCCGCCAGGGTAGTGGTCTTGCCGCTCCCTGTAGGTCCGGTAACTAATATCAGACCCCTTTGTTTCATGATTAGCTGTTCGAATATCGTCGGCAGCTCAAGCTCGGCTATGGTAGGTATCTTCGGTGGCAACATACGTACCGCCAAGCTGATAGCACCGCGTTGTTTAGCCGCGTTACACCTGAAGTGCCCCACCCCGGCTATGGAGTAGCTAAAGTCAAGCTCCATCTGCTTGTGAAAAAGCTCTCTCTCTTCAGGGGTGGTTATCTGGAGAAAAGCCTCGCTTATATCCGTTACCATCAGCGACTCGGTGCCGTTCACCTGCTCCAGGTTGCCGTTGACACGTACCAGCACCGGGCTAGCGACAATCAGATGTAAGTCAGACGCCCCTTTTTTCTTTGCCAGACGAAGCAACTCAATTATATCCATTTCCTACCACCTCCTTACTTGAGGAGGAAAACAAACTCATACACGGTAATTTCCTCCCCCGCCTCCGATCTTATAGTCTCCGTAATAGACGAAATAGTTACCTTGGAAAACTGGCTACTACTCCTTAATGCCTTGGCGTAGGTGAATATATCACCCTCTGTCGAAGCTAAACCCTGTATAATACTTGCAAAATCATTATAATTCACATTGAGCAGGGTTACCGTCTCTGGTAATAGGTTTACCATCTCCTCCAGGTAGTCGTCAACCCCTGCAAGCCCCTGGGTCAGACTGGCAAGCATGCTCTCCAGGCTGTTCGCCTTGATTTCGGCTTCTATCGGCTGAAGATTTGCCTCTGTCTGCTGAGCAACCATTTCTTCCCAATCCGCTATTCCCTCAAGTAGTACCGCATTATCACTCTCGATGGATGCTACTTGAGATTGCAACACTTCCTCGGTGGAATGCAATAATTCTACTTCTATATCCTTCTTTTCTATTTGAAGTTCCTTTATTTCTAACCCAGAACGCAAAGCAGCCGTGTCGTCATACTCCCCTTTGGCAACAAACCCTCCCCAGGCAACAGCGCCCAGGGCAACCACAACCACTACCGGCACCAGGATTCTGACCAGACTTGTTCCCGGTGGTTTGTAAACGCCAGGCATAGCATCGATATCCACTATTGAGTAGTAGTTGCCATTCCCCCTGGGTAGTTGCCCTTTAAGAGCCAGCCCAATATTGACCATAAACTTACACGGGCTGAACCCCTCCGGGTATTCTATCGGGGGCTTTAGCGCCGAAACAGAATAACCCGATTCTCCAACCAGAGATTTCCAGATATCCGGCTCTTCTGCCAGGTCGCCGCATACGAATATCGGAACTGAAGAGTCCAGAGGTGCATCGGTATAGCTGGAATTATAGAAAGCAATAGTCCTATTAAGCTCCTCGGTAATTGCCGGCAGCTTCTCCTTTAGAGCAACCGTATCTATAGGCAGTGACATACTGCGGATTACCTGGGGCATGCCATCGGACATAATAACAATATCAAGGTAGGTCAGCCAGGAATTGATTATTACTGCCCTCGGAGCATTGGCGCAACGGCACAGAGCCAAAGGCGCCAGTTCCATCGTCTGGGGTTTTAAACCCGCCTTGATAAGAGTTTTAATTAGTGTATCGGCTGAATTTCTGGGGTAAGCAACCAAGAATATACGCGTCTCTCCCTTCGGAGATGGAATCTGCTGGTATGAAAGGTAAACCTGGTCCAGCGGAACCGGTATCACCCTCCCGGCTTCATTCATTACCGCCTCAGGGAGCATAGATTGAGATAATTCAGGCAAAGAAATTATACGGAATATGGAGTTAAGCCCGCTCAGGCCGACGTCAATCTTCTTATTGTTTATCTCCTCAAGCTTAAACATGGTCTTAATACCATCGGCTACCCGCTCTTCATCAATAATAACGCCGTCACGAACCAGCGCTGGCTCGAGGAGCAAGCTAGCCCATTTCTCCACCTGCTTGCCACTGGTTACCAAGAGCTTTATATCTGTATCTTCAATATAGAGGGTAACTTTCTTAGCCATCTTTATTCACCTTCATAAGTATAGATTACCAGTTTTATATCGGATGATGATGTTTCCATTGCTTTTACCTTCTCAGCCGCCAATTCCGCCACCAGCTCATCATCCACCAATTCCGCTACTGAGTCCGCTTTCTTTTCTTCCACTAAATTATCTATATATTTCTTCAGCAATTCTGCTATATACCCCTGCGTTGCCCCTGCTATTTCTCCCCCTAATAACTCCGCTATATCGTCTCCCAGCAACTCCACTAGATCTTCATCTCCGTTCGCTATCAAGGCTGCTATCCGCTCCGCCAGTAGCCCCACAATCTTATCTCTTATTGACCCACCCACTATTGACTCATTTATATGTCCTTCAATCAGTTCCGCCAGGTCTTGTGACAGTAAGGTCGCAAAATCATCCCCTAATAAGTCGGCTATCCTTTCTTTTATCAATGCTGCTATCGCTTCTACTGTCATTGTCTTCTCTATTTTGGGTTCTCCTGTTACTTCCGCTATCGCTTCTAGCATGAATCTCACCATATCTTCCGTAGTTATTTCCGCTATCGCTTCTGCGGTTAACTGCGCCCTTATCGTTGCCTCCAGCTCATCTATTTCAGCATCGGTCAGGGGCTCGGGTACACTCATACTGAATGTATCCAGAACAGCCGTCTTGAAGGACTCGTAGGCTACTATGGTATCGATAAAATCGAGAATGTCTGCCACATCACCCCATACCGTTACGTTGAAGGTCGTGGTATTGTAAGCGATACCCTCCACGTCTTCTCCCAATGGTTCGGATGCCTCTATCTTTACTATTCTAAGGTTGGCATTATGGGCAAAGACAAACAATATCTCGTCATATTCAATGCTCTCCGCCGAGCTCACGAATTTTGCTTCAGCTGCATTCAGCAATGATATTGCCTGCGCCACAGCCTGTGCTCGCTCATCTTCCAGGCGGCTCAACTCAGCCTCCAACCGGCTTATCTCGGCTTCCAGCTGACCGGTCTCACCTTCCAGCTCAGCCAAGCCACTTTCCAGTTGAGCTATCTCTTCTTCCAGGGCTCCTTTTTCAATGTCCAGCAATTTCAGTGTCGCATTCACTGCTGTCAGGCTTTCGTTTAGCTCATCCTGTTCACTCATCTGCCCCTGGTAGAGCATATACATTGTCACAGAAGCAGCAATTAAAATAGCCACCCCCAGAGTCATCCAAAATCTCTTAGTCAGCCTCATAACGCTCTCCCTTACTAGCTAATCTTCCAGGAAAGAACCCCCCACTCAAGACCACCACCGCCGCTGCCACCACCGGGGAAGTTCAACCCGCCCTCGCCTTCACCGGGCGGCGGTGTCCAGGTGGCACTCACCCCTGGTTGCAACTGAACCTCAACATTACCGGCTATAGACCCATAAAAATCAGTCCCGGGGTTGAAGGTAACTGTGCCTTCCACCGACATGATGAAAAGGAAATTATCAGGGTTGCTGTCAATATTTGGGCTAAAGTCAATGTCCCCTATTACAATAATGCAGCCATCCCCGGTTATAGTAGAATTTCTTCCGAGCCAAAGGGCTTTTTGCGGGTCGGCAGAAGCGCTTTCAACAAATATTGTCTGACCATTCAGGTCCAGTATAAAGTCTTTGTTTGTCTTGCCAATTAATGCATCGCCAGTTATATATAATGTACCGGTAAGTGTTAATGTTGCTACTGTATTACTAGAGTTATATATAGAGAAATCGCCATCCACGTAAGTTGCCCCTATAGTGGCGTCAACACCATCGAGGTCTAAAATGTCATCAGGATAAGGGTTACCTTTATCTACATCCCCGGAGTACCAGGCGATAAATTCTTCAGTGGTGGGCCAGTTTTCCTGGGGATAATTCTCTACAGGTCCATTATCTCCCTCCGGAGGGTTGATACCTGCCCCTCCTTCTCCTCCACCTGGCAGGGTTATATCACCGCCACTGGTAATGACATTGTCAGTAAAGCCGGAGTAATCACCATATATCGTAGCCACGAAAGCCTCGATTTCAGTTCTACTACCGTCAGCCGGAGCACTTGACACGACGCGATAGACCATACCATCCAGATATGTGATAGTAATCCTCACGCTTTTACCATTGACATCGGCTATATCATAAGTGCAATAATTACGTTCTACGGGTGGATCAAAAATATAACCATCATCGGCTTCTGGAATTACATACAGAGGTAAACCGTTTAATGTAACTGGATGCCCATCTATCTCAATAGTAGCTATATAACCTTCATATTCGTTCTGTATCTTCCAGATGGCATCCTCGACACCGGAATCGGCGGCATATATTTCCATTGCCTTCGCCTCGTAAACCCTCCCGGTTTCGAGCCCGGTGCCCATAAAAGACAGCATCGGTGCCAGCATAATACTGCCCACGCCCAGCAGAGCAAGCACCAGCAGCAGCGCCTGCCCGCCTTCATTTTTTATCAATGTTGATATTCTCTTCTTCATCAGCCACCTCCCTATTATTGCCAAAGGATAGTATCTGGCCTGGGATTAATTTCATAGGTTCTGGTCTCGGTCTGAGACTTGAAGCCGCCTGTAGTGGCAGTTACAGTTAAGACATTGCTATCCTGGTTATATTCACAAAGCGTTATGTATTGAGCTACTCTTGTTACGCTATAAAGCGAATATTCTATAGGCTCATCTTCCCTGATAACAGGGGTTCTATATTCATGTCTATCAAGTCTGTTATCATCCAGGGTATAGATGATTTTATGTTTTGTTATTGGGCTCACGTATCCTATGATGTTGTCCTCTTCGTCAAGTACCGGTTCTGATTTCCAGTCATGGTATTCTGTCCAGATAACGGTAAGAATCTCAGTGATATCTTCAGTTCCCGGGTCGTCGCTGGTATCAACCGTCTCCGCCATTTGTGCATCACGGCTAATATGGTAGCCGGCATTCTGTACCTGACGCAGGGTAGTCATCTCACCGCTACTTTGAGCATGGCCACCGAACAGCTGGATGATGGTCAGGGTAATACCGCCGACGATAAGGCCGGTTATAGCGACGGCTATTATCAGCTCGATGAAGGTAAAACCCTTCTGGTTTTTAATTATATTTTCTAATTTACTGAGCATTATCGGTCTACCTTATAGTCCTCTAATACAAGTACTTCTTCACCATTGTTCTGGATAACCAGTTTTATCATTTGAAGCCCCTCGTCAGGATCTGCCACTTCGCCTGTTGCACTATTCCAGGGTATACCTATAATATCCTCAACAACCTCACCTAGCCTGTTCTCACTATATATCCTAAAACTCGGGTAGTCATCCTCTATATCAATACCATTATATATCGCATATACCTCATCAGTAACAATTTCATCATAAACATAAGGCTGTTCTTTGATATACTCCAACTGGCTTCTAGCCAGGCTTTCGGCTGTAGTTCGCTCATCGGCAATAAGTATAGCCTGTGAGGCGACAGCAATAGCCATTATAAAGGCAACCGCAATTATACCGAGCAGTGCCAAAGCCATCAGCACCTCGACAAGGCCAAACCCTCTCTCGTTTTTCACTATCTTTATCATCTTACTAGCTTAACTGCCCGTACATAGAGTACATGGCTGAAACCAGAGACAAAGCGATAAAGCCGACTACCAAGCCGATAGCAACGGTCATTATCGGCTGGATAAGACCCACGGCGGCAGTAGTCCTGTCATCAGCCTCCATCTCATAGCTCTCAGCAACCGTAGTTAAAGTCTGGTCAAGGTTACCCGTTCCCTCACCCACACCTGCCATCTGCACCATCAAGGGCAGAAAGATCGGGTTCCTGGACATTGGTTTGGATAAACCCTGCCCCCTTATTAGTTCACGTCGCACTTCGTCCAGCGCCCCGGATATAACCCCGTTACTGGTGCCCTGGCTGGCCATAGTTAGAACCTCGGGTAGGGGCAATCCAACACGGAACAGCAGTGATATAGTCCGACAGGCACGGGAGAGTTCACTCAGAATCAGTATCCGCCCGATTACCGGCAGACGAAGTGATATTTTACCCCACCTATAGTTGCCCGCCGGGGTTTTAATATAGAGTGTAGCCGCTATGGCAACGGCTACCAGACCTATTAATACATACAGTCCATACTTTATAAGCAAATCGGAGATATTAAGAAATAAGGCTGTTGCCATCGGTTGTTCGCCGCCAAACGAAGAATATAGACTGGTGAAGGTAGGCAGAACAAAGACTACCATTAAGGAAACCACGATAACAGCCACCACGGCGACAATAACCGGGTAGGTCAGGGCGCCTTTTATCCTCTTCTCGGTTAAGATTCTCCTCTCAATGAACTCAGCCATTTGCCTGAGCACGACTTCAAGATTACCGCCTCTCTCACCGGCGGCTATTGTCCGGGAGTACATCTGGGGGAAAACTCGGGGGTGCTTCCTCAACGCCACCGATAGTGAATTACCGCTGCGAATATCAGAGACCACCTCGCCAATAACCCGCCTCATGGTGCGGTTTGTCACCTGTCCCTGTAGTAGCTCCAGTGAAGCGACAATGTCAGTGCCCGATTCCAGAAGCAGGGCTAGCTGGCGGGAGAACATCGTTACCTCTTTGGGATTCACCTGGGTGAAAGCGGCTGTTAACCTTTGCATATTAATAAAGGAGGAAATCGGTTTAATTCTAAGCACCTGGTAACCGCTATAGCTTAACAACTTTGCAGCCGCCGTCTGACTGGTGGCAGAAAGCTTGCCCTTAACCAGTTTCTTGTCTTTGCCATAGGCTACATAGGAAAAATCCATTTTCTACCTCAAAATTGCTGTTCTACAGTGTAGGCACTTCGCAGGACTTCTGACGGGGTAGTGATGCCTTCTTCCACCTTACGCATGCCATCATTCATCATAGACACCATACCCTCCTTCAGCGCTTGCTCCCGAATATCGGCAGTGCTGGCGCCGTTAATTAGCATTCTCCTTATGGTATCGCTTATAGATAGTATCTCAAAGATTCCCGTTCGCCCCAGGTATCCGGTATAAGCGCACGTTTTACAGCCGGCGGCATACAGGAACTTGGACCTCTTCTTGCCCACTTCTTTCTCGTAAGCCATCTGTTCCACCATAGGCGCCTCTATCTCCTGGGCGCAATCCATGCATATACGACGCACCATACGCTGAGCCACTATGCCGATAACCGCCGAGGCTATCAGGAACGGCTCCACACCCAGGTCGATAAGCCGAAAGAGAACACCCACGGTATCGTTGGCATGGATTGAAGACAGCATCAGGTGTCCGGTTAAAGCCGCCTGTACAGCAATTTTGGCTGTTTCGGCGTCGCGTATCTCGCCGACCAGTATGATATCAGGGTCAAGGCGAAGTATAGACCGCAGCCCGCTGGCAAAGGTAATACCTGCCTGGGGATTAACCTGAATCTGATTGATATCCTCGAAGCGATACTCGGCAGGGTCTTCAATGGTAATGATATTCCGCCCCATGGTATCCAGAGAATTGACAGATGCGTACAGGGTGGTAGTCTTACCGGCTCCGGTAGGGCCACTGACCAGAATCATGCCATAGGGCACCCTGAGCATTTTCTCAAGCCTTCCCAGGCTATCCGGCAATAACCCGAGCTCGGATAAGCCGATGGTAGCCGTTGATTTATCCAGAAGTCGCAATACCGACATCTCGCCATGAACGGTAGGAGAGGTGGCTACCCTGATATCTATATTCCTCCCCTTAGTCTCGGTAGAGAACTGGCCATCCTGAGCCCGGAAATGGTCGGCGATATTCAGGTTAGACAGTATCTTAATCCGGGAAATGAGCGCCGAATGTATATCCAGGGGCAGCGACATCATATCTTGAAGCGTACCGTCAATGCGATATCGTATCCGCAGCCGCTTCTCCTCTGGCTCTATATGGACATCGGAGGCGCGAGCCTTAACCGCCTCGTCAATAATAAGGTTAAGTGCCTGGACTAGAGGGGCATCAATAGCCGCATCAATAGTCATTTGTTTATCGGTCAAATCACCGGTTATCGATATACTGGATATCTGCTTCTCAATCTCACCGTAAGCCTTATAATTAAAATCAATAGCATCCCTGATTTCCTTGACATTGGCAGCTATCGGTTTAATCCTCATCTGGCTCTGGATGGAAAATGCTTCCAGGGCCAGAATATCGGTTGGGTCGGCCATGGCTACTTCCATTGTTTTGCCTTTTATAGTCAGTGGTATGGCGTTGTATCTCCTCGCCAGCACTTCAGGCACTAATACTATCGCCTCGGGCTGTGGCATTTGTCTTAACGCCTTCTTTGGCTTGGTTTCCGTAGTACCTTCTTTGGTTGTCCCGGCCGGTGCCTTCTCCGACTGGCTATCCTTCAACTCAACTGTAATTGATTCTGCCGCCGGCCCCTGTCCCAGCTCGAGTACCTTTATCCCCTGGTGGTCGACAAACTGCCTGGCTTGTGCGCTGAGTCTCGTTTTAAACAGAGCAATAACCTTATCATCAAGGCCAACATCGTAGGCTTTGGTATCGAACAATGAAACCTGGTCAATACCTATCTCCTCGTCTCCGGTCATAATACCTATGCCCAGGCTGTTCCTGATCCGGCTACCGTTTCCATAAGCCAGTATATCAAAATAGTATTCCACCCCCGACCGCCCCCGAACCTTAGCTTCCTCTCCAACCTGATAGCCCAGTTTGACCAGAGATTCGACTATCTGTGCTTTGGTCTCAAATCTAAAAGGCTTGCTCACGGCAACCTTCTGTTCCGGTTTATTGAGCAGTAACGATTCTATCTTCCCTTCGTCAATGACCTTTATCCTTTGCCTTTCCGCCAGCTGTTTCATCTCCGGGTCAACCATGGGGATAGCTATCAGCACCCTTTCCTTGATGTCGACATCATAGGCTTTGTTGGCAAAGCTGAAGATGGCGCCTGCTTCCGATTCCTTATCTCCCTTCATAATAAGGCAGATAGCAATCGTCCGCTCAGTAATGCCATCATCCCTCTGTGCCAGCATATCAAAGGTATGCCCAATGCCAGACTTGCCACGAAGCTGAGCCTTTATGGTTACCTGAAAACCCTGGCTTTCAAGGTACCTTACAACCCGGCTTTCCACCTCCGGTTTTGGTTTTAATTGATCCACCTTCTCCACCTGCATATTATGTTACCTCTATTTTGAAGACATGTATGTGATATATATCATCTACATTATATTCCCGCTAGAGAGAATAAGTCTAAGACAATACATATCATACGTCAATACCCTCTTAGTTTATTAGTATCCCTTTCTAACACTATTAGTTTACCTTAAAGGACTTTGGTCCTCGTGTATCTCCTATCTTATTATTGCCTTTCGCCAATTGAAATCCAGCCGTGTCGTATCGCCAGGACGACGGCATGGGCTCTGTCATTGGCATTCAGCTTACGCAGAATGGCACTGACATGGTTCTTAATCGTCTGCTCGCTTATATTCAGGATACGGGCTATCTGTTTATTGGTGTTGCCATCGGCAACATAATTCAGAATCTGCCTTTCTCTCTGGGTCAAGGGGGCTACTATAGTCTCCGCATTGCTACCCAGCGATGCCAGATCCTGGAACTGGTTCAACACATGCCTGGCTACTATGGGGCGCGTCATAACACTCTCATTAATCGGGTACTCGCCCCGGGAAGCCCGCCTTATGGTTTCTGCCAGCTCCACAGCCGATGAGTTCTTTTTAAGACAGGCTACCGCAGCGCTTCTGATAACCTCGAAAAGCTCTTCATCATTAGGGTCGGGGCTCAGTATTATCACCTTGGTATTGGGAAAGTTTCTGGCTATCTTTCTACCCAGTTCCAGCCCGCTATGCGTCGCCAGGTCCGAACCCAGCAAGGTGATATCGGGAAGGTTGGCTTCAATTATAGCCATTGTATCGTGGTTCGGGTCACACTCCATAACCTCCAAATCCCCCTCCTGAGACAAAGCCTGTTTCACACCGGCTCTGAAAAAAGCCTGTTCGTCAATTATCATTACCCTGGTTTTAGCCACGAGTTACCCCCTTTAGTCACAGCTAATTATTATTTTATAGCTTGCTTCCCCCGGTTCCTGCCGTCACTGGAGATGAAATTATTGATATCTTCTATTTTAAATCTACGGTCACCTCGGAAGCCAATACGGTACGCCTTAAGTATCCCCTGATTGCTCCACCTCCTTATGGTGTTGATATGCAAATTGAGGATACGAGCCACTTCACTTGTTGTCAGCATCGGGTCGATATTGTTATCTGCCATATTCCACTTCCTCCCTGAAGTTACCTAAAACTTACTGTTTAACACTATACCTTATTTTAACTCTCTATATAACCCCTTTCAATCCCCCAGACGTGCTATTTCCACAGAAATTGGTAATAGGTAAATAGTACTATATCTCACCTAACTTATACATATCTTAAATAATATATTATTACTTAACCTTACCACTACTACTATGACACCTCTGGCTATCAATGGCAAGGTTTTATGTTCTGGAACAATGTTCCAGCAAAATCAGCCTAGATTTGGTTTTCTCTGGCGTTTGCCCCTCCAGGCTAAAAATATACCGCTACCGGTGTTTGGCAACTATCCTTTTCCCACCTTCTTCGTTATAATTTATGCACGTGGTAACACCAGCTTGCCGGTCAGGCTCGGACAGACACCAAGCTGAGCTGAGCTTTGACCAGTAGGGGGTTGTCAGGTGCAAGACGAGCGGAGCCTTGTCCAGCGGGCACAGAAGTGCGACCAGGAGGCTTTTGCCCAGCTTTATGAGCGGCATTTCGATAAGATTTATCGCTATATAGCTTTCAAAATAGGAAATTATGCGGATGCTGAGGATATGACCCAGCAGGTCTTTCTCAAATCGCTCCAGTCCATCTCTTCTTACAGATGGAGGGATATACCATTCTCCGCCTGGCTATTCCGCATTGCTCATAATCAGGTGGTTGATTACCTGAGGAAGAAATCGAGGCAACCGACTGCCTCTCTGGATAACGTGCTGGCTATCTCCGATAGCAACCCTCAGCAATCTGTCGAGGACAGGCTGGCTACCAAGCAACTGATGTCAGCCACCCGAAAACTGACTCCGGCACAGCAGGAGGTTATCTCCCTCCGTTTTGCCGGTGAACTGCCCATCGCTCAGGTAGCCGAGACAATGGGCAAGAGCCCGGGAGCGATAAAGGCTCTACAGCACAGCGCCATAGTGGCACTGCGTAAATTGATGCTGGATGATAAAGATGTTTAACCGAAGAAGCAACCAAATAGATAATATCCTGGATGACTGCCTGAATAGGATACTGGTCAGGGGCGAGTCTACAGAAGAATGCCTTGCTCATTACCGGCAGTATGCCGATGAACTCAAGCCCCTTCTTCAGAC
>DAOUDM010000006.1:0-5574 GCA_034431095.1 Dehalococcoidales bacterium
GCCTCTAATATGGAGAGGAGGAAGATATTTCTAAGATGGGACTTCGTCTCCTCTTAGAACCTCCGTATTTAGACATTTTAGAAGGTTGCCGGACTCAATAGGAGTTAAAGGATGCGATTTTATCTATTGGTTCTCTATCGTGTTCTGGTCCCAGCTTTTCTCTATCATAATAGCCTAAAGCTATCAGGGTATCTATCTTTTTAAGCCGCGGTATCTTTAATATTGATTTGACTGCCCTCTCATTAAACCAGCCTATCCAGCAAGTTCCTAGACCCAGGTCCTCAGCCTGAAGAACGAAGTGCTCACCAGCTATACCTATATCTATTAGATAGTATTTGGTGCCGCGGAACATTCCACAGATTCCAGTCAAGAACTTGAACTTTTCTGAGACGATGACAACTATAACCGGTGCCTTCTTGCAAAAGGAATTCATCGAATATATTCCGCCGAAAGCGGCACGGCATAGCTTATTCTTTAATGACTTGTCATCCACGACTATAAATTTCCACGGTTGTGAATTACAGGCGGAAGGAGCTAGCCTTGCCGCCTCAAGGCACATCATTATCTTTTTTCGCTCGACAGGTCTATCCGAGAAATCCCTAATGCTTTTTCTGTGTTTTAGTAGGTCTAAAAGAGCCATAATTTTGCTCCTCTATACTCATTATACTCAATTTCGGCAGTTATTGCCTGATAACTAATCCTAATTCTGACCGGTGTCCTTGTCAATATAGGGGTGGGTTATTGGCGGTTATGTTAGATATGCTATACGAGAAACTGTTCTTGAACTGATTAGCCTTTCCATCCATTGATTTACGAATCCTGACCTTGGCAGTATACTGCCAAGGTCCACTCTTCCTTAGATTATGATACTGGAGGAGGTCTCACTAATGACAATCAAGATTGTTACTGATAGCACTGCTGAGGGGGTGGTAGGTGTATGCCTAATTGTTTCTAAGCAATATGAATGGGGATATAGCTGTTTGGCGTTTGTTGCCGGATATTGGCTTAAGTAAATAGAAGATGTCAAAAACGATAGACAATAGACAGAAGATAATTACCAAGCGAGATTTTATGTCTGCATTAGATAAAGTAACTCGCAGGATGGGGAAGTCTAAATCTTCTCCAAAACAGTCAAAAACATAGGCTTATCATCTTTCCTGTGGTTATACCTAAACACATACTCATTAAGATAGCTCTGTAAATACTTTTGACTGACAGCGTGGTGGACTCTTTTTTGGCTGTAACCTTGCCTCTATAACCTGTCATTTAGAGCTGGTTGTTTGAGTCGATAGTGTTTTGGTTGTTGATACTGGCTGTAAAAAGTGCTATCGATATTACGGGTATGGATAGTAGGTAACGGCAGGTATTGGGACCCCTTTGCCGGAGGTGGCTACCCCGAGGTCTGACCGTTCCCTTTGGTGAGCTTCCGCCGCCTTCTTCCCGAGAGAAGAAACAGGATTCCGGATGCTGTGAGTGGTATGGAGACAAAAACTAGGGTTAAGCCCAGCCCCCGGCCGGCTATCTCCCCGGGATGTCCTGCGCTGAAAAAAATGTCCAGTATTAGTACAGCGATACCTGAAGCAACGAGCAATGAGCCACCGACTAGCGGTAGTTTTGATACTAGAAGTAGGGCAATGAGAGAGATAGGAATCAGGACTATCATTAGGGAAAAGCGATGCATCCAGTCTTCCTGGAAAATAAGAACAAAAAACAATAGGCAAATGCTACCTATAATACCCAAATACAAACCGGCTCTGGGAAGATAGCTGCGCTGGTGGTTACTAGTGCCCAAAATAACTCCTATTTTTTTATCTCACCTTTCGGAAAGGCTTTAATAGGACTCCTGAAATCCCCCGGAATATATTCTTCGATACGGCAACGACCCAGTTCCAGTTTAGTAGCAAGTGTATAATAACTATGGCCATTATTGTTATAGCTACCCAGGCATGAATATCCGCCCATACGTTCCTCTGCAGCCCCCAGAAAGTACGACCTATACCAGAGATCATATCTAAATGGTCAAATCTGCCACGGGGCAAAAACAACCAGATTACAAAGCCGGAAAAAGACTGGAACAGGAAGAGGATAAACAAAACAACAGCCGCAATATAGAGCTCTGTTACCTTCCTTACCCTCTTACCTATATAGCTTTTGACCCGCTTTGTCGTTTCAACAATCCAGCCCCAGTGGAAGGTAATATGTGTTATGATTACTACTAGGAGCGCTACCGCTGCCCAGTTATGTATCTCAATCCATATGTATCTGGGCCAGCCCAAGACAGTTACGTAGTTACCTAATGTGCCCTGCCCATATTGCGAACACCATTCACTGCCATACTGCCCTATACCCCGGGGTAAAACAAACCACACTATGTAGCTGGATGCTAAGGTAATGATTGCTGAAGATAATAGGATAACGTCAAGGGTATAGTTAATATAATTTTTACTACGCCTTCTCACGGGCTCTCCAAGCCTCCGTAAACTCTATACACCAGTATTTAATATTTAAGCTAACCTCTCTTGGTGATACAATTTGCCCGAAGTTTAACTATCTACTGCTTTGGTTTTATGTAACTTTCTTTCAGAGAGAAGTATAAGTATCCCTGATGTTAGGAGCGGAAAGGTAACAAAAAACAAGGTATAACCTAGGCCTAAACCAGATACGTACCCAACCACGCCGATAGGAAAATTAATATCCAAAAGAGCTGCAATTACACCTAGAATAATTAGTAATACACCACCAATAAATGGCTTTTTCCAGGCAAGGAATAGGGTAATAAAGGGAGCAGGCAGCATCAATAAAAAGAGGCTATATCTACCTACCCAATCAAGCATAAAATTAGCTGTAAAAACTATGAATGATATTGCTCCAAATAGACCGAAAAACATACCGGCTCTTGGCAGATAACTCCGCCGTTTATTATCGGCTGTAATTATTGACTCTTCTTTCGGAGGCTTGGACTCTAGCAGTTTTCTAGAGTCTATAACTCCATTAGTGCTGGTGATTTTCTTGTGAGTTGGTTTTTTAAGAATTCTTCCGCCATTGGTATTTTTCTCTAATGTTATTTTGACAATCCATCGCCAGTGCATAATGGTGTGTATTACAATTACTGACACTATTGCTACAGCTACCCAGGCATGAATGTCAGACCACACATTCCTCTGTAACCCCCAGAAAGTGCGACCAACGCCGGCAATCATATAATTATAATCTCCTTCGCCCCGGGGTAAAATAAGCCAAACAATACAACCAGAAAAGACCTGGAATAGAAAGAGGACAAATAAGATTAAGGCTGTGGCATAGCGTTCTGATATGGTTTTTAGACCCCTCTTGATATAGCTCTTGGCCCTCTTTGTTGTTTCGACAATCCAGCTCCAGTGCAAAAGGAGGTGGATAAGAATTAGAACCGCTATTGCTACGCCTATCCAAGAGTGAAATTCTAACCACATATATCTCGGCCATTCAAAGACGGTCCAGGCATTACCAGTTGGGCCCATACCAAACAGACCGCAGGCATCGTCCTCCCAGGCAAAATAATATTCGCCTAAGAGGTAATGTAGCCCTAGCCCTCTAGGTAAAACAAACCAGAGGACATAGCTGGAGATAGCAATATCCAAGAAGGCGGCAAATAGTAAGAAAACCATAAAATAGTTGATATATTGTTTAGCCGGCAGCTTCATTTATTCCCTCAGTCAGGACAGTTTACTCCGGAAAATGTCGGGCGTTTTGATAACTTTAGACTTGCCTTCATACTGTTCCTATCCCAGTAGGTTTAGGGCACCAAAGAGTATCACACTGCCGCATAGTACTATCCCAGCAATTCCAAAACCGCGCCGCCTGCCTTGGATAGTTCCTATAAGACTAAAAGTCAAACCAAGCATGCCAAGAGAAATATTTACCCAGTTGAGCCAACTAAATTGGTTGGATAAACTAAAAAAAGGGCCAAAATTTATATCAGAAGGTATCTGAAAACCATGAAAGCGAAGAGGAAGTGATATGATAAACCCGAGACCGGCAACTAATCCAATAATAAGACCTGCAATACCCATTAGAGACACCTACGATGGTTTTTCCGACTAATATTGTAATAAACTAACTATATTTAAGACCTCTATATGCCCCCCGAACTCTATTCTCTCCATCTCTTTAAAAACTGCACTGGTGCTGGTAGATTATTACGCAGACACTCTTGCCATGTTTGCTCCACACTTAGGGCAGTTGACTATGCGGCAGGGGGCTCCTCTTGGGTGAGGCACCCTAGTGTCACAATCAGGGCAGATACATTCCCCGACATATTCCGTACCTACCTGGGAGGGTGCTTGCGTGGTGGGATCGGGTTTGCCGGTAGTCGGACAATTCGGAGTAGTTTCACACCCGGTGAGAACAAGACCACCGATGCCTAATGATGCTGCTCCTCCTATAATAAAACCGGCATTTCGCAGGAAGTTTCTCCTGGAAACATTTTTCTTTTCCTTCCTTTCTTTTCCAGGCATAGCTAGCCTCCTTTAATTAATATTCAACCTTCTAGTTGATACCCCCCCCTCCAACTTCTTCAAGCAATTACTTAATACCTGACAGCTACCTTGTTGGCACCTGCGATTGCATTTCAATATCCCGGTCTCTTTTTCCGCGTTCTGGCACCGGGTCCCCAGGTCTAACTGTGCCATCATAGCCTCGTATTGCTGTATACATCTCGCCATATTACAGCTATTCCGCCTGGTACACCCACCTGTAACACAATCCGAGCGTCTGGATGCCTGTTCGTATTGCTGGCGAAGCATATCCACAGTTTCCTCCTAAAATATGGCTTTTACTGTTACAGGGTCGTTTCCTTGTTCTTAAGGGTTGCTCTGGCACCTCTTCTTGAATTTCTTTGCTTTGCCCTTATCATTCTTGCCAGTGTCAGATTCCGCATTGATTCCTGTATATTCTTCTGCAACTTCCGCAACTGTGCTGAGACAGGGCAGGATAGTCGGACCGGACAAGCACTATCGTCCAGAAGACATGGCCTGATCACTAACGGTCCCTGAAATGTCTCCATAATGTTCAGTAGCGTAATCTGCCGTGATTCCTGCGCCAGGCTGAAACCCCCTTTAGGCCCCTTAAAGCTTCTGACTATCTTTGCCTTACCCAACTTCTGCAGTATTTTATAGGCGAATTCCATAGGTATCTTCTGTTCTTTTACCAGAACGGCGGCTGAAACCGGTCCTGCCTTGTTGTTCGTTGCTAGGTGGATAAGGATACGTATTGCATAATCCGTGTCCGACTTGATAAGGTGTACCTGTTTATTCATATTATGGACTACAATAGTCCATAATATAACTATTGTCAAGGCGGCTTAATATAACCTATGCCACTTTTATCGGTTATAAACTATCGCAAGAATATACCAACCGTTCTTGTGCTGTGAATGTCAGCGAACGGGTGACACATACAGTAAGTCAGAAAATAAGCCCCCAGGGAGAAGGAGAAAAATTTAGGATATGAGGCTTGACAGGACAGCAGGTCTATATTTACAAAGCTGATATTTAGGGCTAAAATAGGCGTGGTTTGGGGCGGTTAGTTCAGCGGTTA
>DAOUDM010000007.1:0-6791 GCA_034431095.1 Dehalococcoidales bacterium
GAATGGCGATTTTTTCATCACCTATCGCCGTCGGTTCTGGGGCTTTAGGCGCTTCTTCGGTGGCTTCTTGGGCTATAGCTTCCGAATCTACGGCTTTCTGGCCAGTGATTTCCTGGGCTTCGGTTTTTGGTTCTACAGCTTCTTGGTTTGCTTTTTCCAGGTCTGCAGCTTTCTGTCCTTTAGTTTCTTTTTCGGACAATTCCTGTTTCCTCCTCCCGAAGTATATTGTAATTTTTACGTAATGTATTATACACAATTCTCAGGGGTATTCAAAGGTCTTGCTATAAATATCAATCCATATATACTGGTATACTAGAAACAATACCGCTATAACCCTTCGCATCTATCATCGCCACAGCTACGAAAAAATGGTATAATTAGAGATGAGTATAAAAACCGTAGCCACCAACCGCAAGGCTTACCACAACTACTCCATTCAGGATACTATCGAAGCCGGCATCTCGCTCACCGGAACCGAGATCAAGTCCATCCGCGCCGGTAGGGTGAGCCTGGCTCAGGCTTATGTCAAGCCTGAGGATAGAGAGATATGGCTGTTGAATGCTCATATCGCCCGCTACGAGGCAGCCAGCTACCTGAGCCACGAGCCAACCCGGCCAAGGAAGCTGTTACTACATCGGAAAGAGATTACTAACCTTAACAGCAGAATAGCCGAAAGGGGCTTTACTCTGGTGCCGCTAAGGTTGTACATTAAGGACCATACCGCCAAGGTCGAGATTGCCCTGGCCAAGGGTAAAAGGCTATATAATAAGCGAGATTCCATAAAAGAACGTGAGACGGAAAGAGAAATAGGCCGCCGGTTGAAAAGGCGGGCATAACAAGCAGGATAAAGCTACTACTCATAGAGAGGGGACGCGTGGTTTCGACAGGGGAGGTATGTTGCAGAATTGCAGGTTGAGGTCGCCGCAGCCCTCATAAAACAGGCGGCAAAAAAACAAATGGCGAACCTGAAATGGTTCTTGCTGGCTAAAATAAGCTAGCACATCCAGCCTGACCTCACTCCGGCGGGTTGGGACTGGGTGCCGAAAAGCTGGAGTGCCATTGTCTTGATGCCGATAGAGGCGGTGAAAGAGCAATCGGCTGGTCTGGTTAAACTCGGTCAGCAGAGGTTAACCGGGCAAGATTAAATCGCTGACTATACCTGTAGTATATTCTGGGCAGCCTCTTCTGGACGGGGAGTTCGACTCTCCCCCGTCTCCACCAGATTATAGCTAAGGGCTAAACGTGACGAGCGTGAAGCCCTTTTGTTTTGCTTAACTTTTGTACTCACTACTTACCTCCTTTTTGTTTTCTGATATTACTTTAGGTTTCCTCAGCATTGCCCAAATCTTAACCATTGTATCTGGAACAATGAATTCATCAATCACATCAAAACCAAAGTGCTCATACATAGGAACATTCTTTTCAACCTCTGTTTCTAGATAGCAAGGTAAGCCTTCCTCATCAATCCTGGAAAGCACCTCTCGTAATAGTGTACTTGCGTATCCTTTCCCCTGGTGTTGTGGGTCTACTCCAAGAAGAAATAGATACCAGTGTTTTATAGGCACTAACTCGTTATGCTTTCTCTCCATGTGTTGGTCAAACACTCGCATCTTCCTACCAGCTTCAATGCCTAATTTCATTGCTGGCCAGATAGCTCCAGAGATAAGCATTTTCCAGAAGGACGTTCCTAGGTTATCTGAATGAAGCCAAACTGCAGCTCCTTCCAACTGAGGTGAGGTTATGAAAGACCCGCCATATGAAAGATTGTAGCGGAGAAGGAACTGATAAGCATAAGGCATTTTCTCTCTTCTCTCTGCTGGATTTGGAAAGGCGTATGCATTAATAGGGTCATCTTTGAATGCCCGTGCTAGCATGAAAGATACTGGTTTGATATGTGTCTTTTCTAGTCTTAGCAATGTTATTTCTTATCCCCTTTTGGTTTTCTTTTTCTAGTGTAGTTTAAGTCCAGGACTACCCCTCTATGAGCTTGCCCTTTTCATAGCTCCCCAGAATCTTGACTGACGAGGCCACCTTGCCCAGTTCGGCCAGTGCCCTCTTCGTTTCAGGGGCGTTCAAGCCCTTTTCAAAATCCAGGTAAAACCTGTACTCCCAGGTACGGCTGATTACCGGCCTCGATTCAATCTTGGACAGGTTAATACCTTCATCGTTGAAGCATTTCAGACACTGGTACAGGCTACCCGGCAGGTCTTTAGCCCGTATAACTATACTCGTCTTATCTGCCGCCTCGGGATACTTTTCATCCCTGGAGATGAACAGGAACCGGGTATAGTTCTTTTTGTCACTGCCGATATCCCGAGTCAGGATTTTCATACCGTATATTTCAGCGGCCAGGCCACTACCGATAGCCGCCGCATCCATCATTCCCTTCTCTTTTATCATCCGGCTACTGCCGGCGGTATCGTCTGTCTCGATGCGGGTCATCCCGGGGTGTTTCCCCAGAAACTCCTCGCTCTGTGCCATCGCCAGGGAATGGCTATAGACCTGGGTCACATCGCCAATCTTAACGCCGGGCAGAGCCATCAGGTCGAGCTTTATCCTCAAGTACACCTCAGCCACTATCTTGGCATCGTACTTCAGCAGAAGGTCATAGTTCTCCAGAAACGAACCGTAGATAGAGTTTTCGATAGCGACGACGCCGTAATCGACCAGCCCCTTCTTTACGTCCTCAAACACCTGGTGAAAGGTATCGCTCTCGATTATCTCCGAATCATCCGGGAACTTCTCCCGGGCAACAATATCGTGATACGAGCCGCGAGCTCCCTGGATTGAAATCCTTACCATATTCAGCCCCCTTTCGATGAATCTTGAGGAGTTTAATAGGACCAGGCCAATAACCTAATTCAATTGCTCTAATAATAACCGCAAAGACCGGTGAAAACAAGATGTCCGTTTGCTATTGGGCAGAGGGAAAGGTATCGCTCTCTTTTGGTCGAGGACTACCTCACCCCCAAACTTACTCCCCTTCCCTAACAAGGGAAGGGGTATGGGGATAGGTTGTTTATAACCAAGTTAGAACGTTACCGGGGAAAATCAAAACTTGACTATTCAGATAAATTTGCTAGAATGAAAGTAGGGGGACAGTGGGAAAAGTCCCTCCACAGCCTAGCGAAAGGAGGGTGCATAATGACGATTTTTGACCTGTTATGCCGAAGGTTCTTTCCTTGTTCAGGCTCCTCGCTGGTAGAAGGTGATAAAGCATCGTAAACAACCGGCAAGGAGCGGGAGAAGGTTCCTGAGCTCCTCGTAATTTAGTTAGGCTCCCGCTGAAGATGGAGACATCTGGTTAAAAATCAGACGGGAGGAGTAAGGAACGAAACCAGAACAGGCTCCGGGTTTCTCCGGAGCCTGTTTATATAAAATCTATTTTTTAGCCGCTATCTATCGTCGTGCCGTAAGCAACGACCATAGCGGACGCAGGAACTTCAGCTTAATCAAGCCAACGGGCAGTTCCAACTCCTCCCTTTCACTTGTTTTGGAATATATTTATTTACTTAACAGCCACATGGATGGCGGCGGCTCCCAGAAGAAGGCGGCGGAAGGTTACCTGGCTAAAGCCGGCTTCAATAAGCAACTCCCGTAGCTCCTCAGCTCCGTAATAGTTTACTACCGAATCTGCCAGATAACGATACGCCTCCCGATTGCCGGAGACCAGCCAACCTACTCGGTAGACAAAGTGGCGGACATACAGATGATGAAGCCATTTTACTACTTTTGACCCGGGGTGAGGCTGGCTAGATTCCACGATGATAAACCTACCACCGGTCTTTAGCACCCTCAGCACTTCGGCGATATATCGTCCGGCCAAGGGATTTTTGTAGGTTAGATTGCGGAAGGCAAACGAGACGCCGACACAATCGAAGTGCCCGTCGGGGAAAGGGATAGCGGCAATATCACCACGGACGAAAGATAATCTGCACCTTTCGCCCAAACTTTTAGCTTTCCGTTCCGCTATCTCCAGCATAGGCTGGCTGTAATCGATGCCGACCACCTCTATATTCTCACCACCCAGCCTGGATATGGTAAGCGATAGATCACCGGTGCCACAGCAGATATCGAGCGCCCTCTCCGGCCTGGTTTTCAGGCACTCCCGGGCTGCCATCCGGCGCCATCGTCTATCCAGCCCCCAGGTAATCAGATGGTTGATCAGGTCATAGCGGGGCGGCACCGAGGTAAAAACATCTTGGAGGAAACTACCCTGGGTAGCCTCGTCAGTAAAACCAAACATACGATTAGATAGCAATTAGAAAAGTCTAGCCAGGATATAGCCGACGCCCAGAAGCAACTGGGTTATCAGCACAACCATGACATTATTAGCCAGTGCCGGTACCAGCTTATTCATATCCTGATACTGCATAGAGCCCCGGATAGCCTTCAGGGCGAAGGGGAGCGTTAGCAGGGCTACCAGGCAGTAAACTGGCATTACGCCGGCGATGACACTGCCGATTACCCACAGGTAGACCAGTATCGTCATCGCCGAGTAGACCTTGCTCGCCCCCGATTTGCCGATAGCTATGGGCAGTGTTCTCCGACCGCCCTGCTTATCGGCTTCCACATCGGGGAACTCGTTTATCAGGAGCAGGTTATGCACCAGAATGAAAGAGGGTACGGATGCTATCACCAGAGGCCAGTTATATTCACCGGTCTGGACAAAATATGCCCCCATAACCGGCAAAGCTCCCAACCCCAGACCGGGAGCCCACTCCGGCCAGTACGTCTTGAGTATGACCGGCGTATACAGGACAACGCATAAGGCAGCAACAATAAGCAATGGTATTAGCTGCCAGCCACTTGTTATTACAAAGAAAACACCTATTGGCACCGCCAGTAGTAAAGAACCTATACCCAGCCAGAGAACCTGCCCCGGCTTGAGGGAACCAAGTGGCAGAATGCCGCTACCACCACTGAACGGAGTCCTTATAGCCGCCAAGTCTACCCCGCTCTTATAGTCAAAGTAGTCATTAAGGGTATTGGCGCTGATATGTGTTAGAAGTATTCCCAAGAAAGCCAACAAGGCATAACCAAGATGAAAAGCACCATCATACCAGGCAATACAAGTACCTAAAAACACCAGCACTACAGAGAGCAGCAGGAACTGCGGCCTGGTTTCCAGAAACCATATCTTTAGATTCATTTTCCCTCCCTATACATTTCTATATTATCTTATAGAAATTATCCTGTAAAAAACTAGTCTTTAGGCGCCTGCGCCACATGCTTTTGCCAGCACTTCTCATGGACATAAACAGCACAACGGGCACAGCAATAGATACAGGTTCTGGCTGCTTTTACACAAATAGGGCAACTCATTGGCTATCCGGCAAACGATTGGTCAATCTTACTTCATCGCCTACCTGGGCGTCAAGCAGGGAACCGGCACTACCGCCCTTCAGCGCTATCTCCAGATAGCCGCTAGAGCCGATAAGGGCTAGCAGCCCGCTACCCTGGGCATAGGTACGGCTCAGCCCGGAAATGAGCCCGTCCTTAATTTCAACAACCACTGCCTGACCATCACCGGGCAGGTCATCGCCCTTTATGTCACTAACCAGATTGCCGAAGCCATCTATGTAGATTATATGCCCCAGCAAGGAGCCGTCCGGTCTCTTGTACGGCATCGGTACCGGCAGCATCTCAACCGAGGTTACCAACTCGCCGAACTCTATGGGAGGAAAACCCAGGGACAGCGCCGCCGCTACCGGAGCAAATATATCACGCCCGTGGAAGGTAGGACTGACCGTCGTCCTCCAGAACCGGGGGTTGGTAATCTGGACGGCGTCTATATCCGCCCCCGGCTTCAGTCCCTTCTTTATAGAAACAGCCCCCCTGTCCGTCACCGGCTCGGCAAGGGCTTGCTGGACGACATAGCTCAGCACACCGTTATCAGGAGCGACGAAACAGCCCTGCGGCACCCTCAAGATGATAGCCCGACGCTCACTGCCGACACCCGGGTCGACCACTACCAGATGGACAGTCTTTTTAGGGAAATACTGGTACGCCGCACCCAGGACAAAGGCGGCTTGAGAGATATTCTGGGGCTTGATGTTATGGCAGATGTCCACCAGCTCGGCTTCGGGGTTGATACCCAGCAAGACCCCTTTCATCGCCGCCACGTAGGCATCGGACAGACCAAAATCGGTGGTTAGTGTTATTACCGCTCTCATATTTGTCCCGACCCAGCCGCTAGCCAAGTTTGAGCATCAAAAGCGAGATGATAACGAACAGCACTACCAGGACAACAGTAAGCTGAAACAGCGCCTTCTCCACACCCCGCTTGGTCCGGTAAACGGTATCGGCCTGACCAAAGATGCCCCCCAGCCCGCCACCTTTAACCTGAAGCAAAACGGACAAAACCAGGGCTACGGATAGCACCATCTGGGCTATAACTAGATAGGTTTGCATATTATCCTTCCTCTAGCTTCTTCTTTAGTAATTCACCGGCTAAACCGGGATTGGCACGGCCCCGGGTAGCCCTCATCACCTGCCCGACGAGAAACTTCAAAGACTGGGCTTTCCCCGCTTTATAATCAGCCACCGCCTGCGGATTGGCGGCAATCACCTCGCCGGCTACCTTATCAACCTCCCGGGTATCGCTTATCTGCCCCAGCCCCTGCTCGGCAATAACCGTATCGGCATCCTTGCCGCTGTCAAACATCTCCTCAAGCATCGCCTTGGACGTTGCCATGCCGATGTCGCCCTCTGAGTTCAAGACCAGCAACCTGACAAGCCGGGCAGGCTTAATCTTCTCACCGAAACCAACGATATCTATGTTTCTGGCG
>DAOUDM010000008.1:0-11744 GCA_034431095.1 Dehalococcoidales bacterium
ACTCAAGCCCCTTCTTCAGACAGCGGTAGCCACCAGGAAGGCTCTGACCATCGAACCCCACCCCGACTTCAGAGCCAGAGCCAGGTACCAGTTCCACTCGGCGCTTAAAGAGGCGTCTTCAAAAAAGCACCGTCTCTTCTTTGGCTGGCAGCTGCGCTGGGTAACGATGGCTTCTCTGGCCCTTGTCCTGCTGCTGTCCGGCGGTGGTGTCGTGGCGGCAGCCAGTAACAGTATGCCCGATAGCCCACTATATCAGGTGAAGCTGGCTACCGAGCAGATACAGCTATTCCTAACCTCTTCCCCCGAAGGCAGGGCAGAACTGCACGCCAAGCTAGCTGACAGGCGGGTAACCGAGATAATCAACATGGCTGAAAAAGATAATGTCAGCCTTATAGAGCTTACCACCCAGCGCCTGGATAATCACCTGTCTATGATTGTCAGTATATCTGCAGCACAGGTTGGTGACGGGGGCTTTCTCGCCGAAGTAACATCTGATTCACTATCGCCCCCAGCTGTTACCATAGCAGATATTACAACTAAAACAGCACCCGATACAACAGTACCTGCCCTTACAGATTCACCAGGTAAAGGTTTCGCCCACCAGCTAAGACAGCATTCCACCAGCAACATTGCCGCCCTCTATGCCGCCCTGGAATCAGCATCGGAGGAGGTAAAGCCGGTGCTGATGCAGGCGATTGCGGCATTAGAGAGCGGTTACAACAGCGCCCTCAGAATCATCGGCGAATAACGGAACCGGTTAAAATAGACAAATCCATTTCTGCCGCCTGATAACCAGAGGTTAATATCATAATTCAGTCCCCGGCAACTAACCACCAGTGATTGACAGTGTACCAAACTGCGTCTATACTAAAAACCGGTAATAGTAATCCGTTCCTTATATTTATCTAATGGCTATATAACAGTCGATAAATGCCGGGTAGGCGTGCCCATAGCACTGGAGGAAATTTACATTGAGCGAGCAAAAAGTCGCCACCAACGATAAAAACGTCTTAGCTGGCAAAGATAATTCTATCCCTGAGATAAAGGGGAGGAGAAGAAGGAGAGCCGTTCACCAGGCCAAAGAGGACGAAAGGAGAGCTATCCAGAAAGTCATCGATTACGCCGAAAAAGCCGTCTTCTCCGCCATAGATGCCAAGGAAAAGGCTATCAACGAAGCCAAGACTGCTGAGAAAAAGGCAATTGTCGAAGCCTCAGATTATGTAATCAGGATAAGGAATGGGGCTAAAGAAGCCAGCGATAAAGACCATAAAGCAGCCCTGATAACAGCCCTCCGCGAGGCTAAAAAAGCCAGAGTAAAAGCTTTCTTTTCAGGCAGGGAGGTAAGGAAGATAGCCATTTACCAAGCCAAGCAGGATAAAAAGAAGGCTGTCCAGGAAATCATAGACAGTGCCGAGAGGGCCATCATTGTCGCCAGAGAGGCCGGTGAAAAGGCTATCAACGAAGTATTCGAAGCCGGGGATGCAGCCAGAGAGAGAGCTAAGAAAAAGGTTGAAGAGTCCAGGGAGAGAGCCAAGAAGGAGGCCGAGGAGGCTAAAAGAGCCGGGGAGGCTGAGGAGAAGACGAAGCAAGAGGCTGAGGAAGCTAAAAGAGCCGGGGAGGCTGAGGAGAAGACGAAGCAAGAGGCTGAGGAAGCTAGAAAAGCCGGGGAGGCTGAGGAGAAGACGAAGCAAGAGGTTGGAAAGATAGCCAGAGAGAAGGCTAAGAGAGAGAACGAGGAAGCCAGGGAGAGAGCCAAGAAGGAAGCTGCTGAGGCTAAGATAAGAACCCAGAAAGAAGCCGAGGAAGCCAAGTTAAAGACTAAGAGAGAGGCCGAGGAGGCTAAAAGAGCCGGGGAGGCTGAGGATAAGGTTAAGAGAGAGGCTGAGGAGACAGCCAGGAAGAAGGCTAAGAGAGAGAACGAGGAAGCCAGGGAGAGAGCCAAGAAGGAAGCTGCTGAGGCTAAGATAAGAACCCAGAAAGAAGCCGATGAAGCCAAGTTAAAGGCTAAGAAAGAGACCACCCTGTATAAGGGTATGGTGAAACTGGTAATAACACCACCGGTAGACCCCAATGCAATAGCATTATTTAAAGAGAGCCTACAGCAGGTTAAAAACCTGCGTTTACTGATGATTAGCGGCTCGATTGATAGGAGTGCCCAGATTTTCGTCTCTGTAAAGGAGGAAACCGTTTCTTTACTTAAAACCTTGAGTGAGATGCCGATGGTAAAGGACACAACCGTCAGTGGCAACGAAATTCTGGTAACGCTAAAGGAATATAACCAGCGTCTCTATCAGGTAGAAATATAGAATATCACCTATTATAACAATATGCTAATCCTGGGACATGCCGGAATCACCCTTGGCGCCGCCGTGCTTTTATCCGGCGCCTCAACCATTTTTCGTTCCCCAATACCCAGGCAGAAGAAAACAGCCTTCGTCTCCCCGGATGACCATCTCAACCAGCCTAAGTCATGGCTTACATCCCTGGCAAGACACGCTGATATCAGGCTTTTACTGGCAGGCTCCCTTCTGCCGGATATCATCGATAAACCCCTGGGGCACATCTTTTTCCGGGAAGCCCTGAGCAGTGGTCGAATCATCGGTCACACGCTCTTCTTTCTTATCCTCATTACCCTGGCTGGATTCTTACTCTATCAGCGTAATAAAAAAACCTGGCCTTTGGCCGTTTCCTTCAGCGTGCTAGCCCACCTCATACTCGACCAGATGTGGAAGGCCCCCGAGACCCTGCTCTGGCCATTCTTCGGCTTCGCCTTTGAAAAGCATGATATTACCAGCTGGTTACCGGATATACTCGATGCTCTGACTGTCAAACCCGAGGTATATATACCAGAGCTGGTGGGAGGATTGGTTATTATCTGGTTTGCCTGGGAGGTTTTACGCCGGCGGAAACTACTTTCCTTCATCAAGCACGGGCGAATCTAGACGCCAAGTCTATCTATACTATCTTTGCACCGGGTTAGTCCGACCACAGTGCGGGCACTTGATTTCGGATTCCTTGAATCCAGGCGGCACTCTTAACCTGGTGCCGCAATCGCAATCAATGGTCTTATATTTGCTCATTCGCCACATCAGGTCCGAGGTCTCACGGGTGCGGGTGAGCTTATCCGGCTCCTTCGGCCTTTTTTCCGGGGTTACCGCCTTATAAGAAGTCCCGGCTAGTGCCATGGCAGAGGCGGGAATAACGCTTCCACCCCCTCGGTGAACCTGCTGGTAAGCCTGGTCGTAATCGTTAAAGGAAGCTCCCCCAGCCATCGAGCGTAGTATACGAATTCTCTCTGAGATAGGTGGATGCGTGCTGGTAAGGTCGGTTGCCGCTCTACCCTTCTTACGGAAGGGGTTGATGATATACATCGGTGCCGTTGCCTGATTGGCTGACTTTAGCTGGCCGGTGGAAGCCCCCAGCTTTTTCAGCGCCGAGGCCAGACCCTCCGGGTATCTGGTATACAGTGCCGCCGATGCGTCAGCCAGATATTCCCTCTTTCTGGATATGGCGAAATAGATTAAATAAGCAAATATCGGCGCCAGTATCATCAACGCCAGCGCTGCAATCAGAATTATTATCTGCCCCTGGCCCCCTCCTGACGAGGTACTCCTCCTCGACCGGCCAATGCCACCGAAAATCATTACCCTTGAGCCGTACCAGGCCAGAATGACGATGGTGCCCAGCATTATGCTGGCCATAGTCATAAGCATCACATCGCGGTTCTTGATATGGGATATTTCGTGGGCGATGACACCCTGCAGTTCATCGCGGTTGAGCTTCTGCAACAGCCCCGAGGTTATCGCCACCGATGCTTTGTTCGGGTCACGGCCGGTGGCAAAGGCGTTTAGCGCCGGGTCGTCGATAATATAGACGTCGGGCATCTTCGGCAGCCCGGAGGCAATCTTCATCTCTTCTACGATATTGTAAAGACGGGGGTGGTCATCGCGGGTTATCTTCTTCGCCCGCGACATCGCCAGCAGGATACTGTCTCCCCGGAGGTAACCGACCATGCTCATCACCGCCCATATTACTAAGGCGATAGCCAGCCCGATTACTCCGTCATCGATAAAAGCCAGTCCCAGGAAGTAACCGACCAGGAGCAACAGCACCCCCATCCCGACCACCAGCACCAGCGACCTTACCTGGTTGGACCTGATTTGTTCCCACATATACTGATTTTATCCCCGTCTAAGAGAATTTGACCTTGGGAGCTTCTCTCTCCTCGGCTACGGTAACCTCAAAGAACTCCTCGGCTCGGAAACTGGTCATCCCCGCCACCACATTGGAGGGGAACATCTGGGTCTGGTTGTTGAGCCTCAACACCGAGTCGTTGTAGAACTGGCGGGAAAAGCTTATCTTGTTCTCGGTTGAGGTCAGCTCCTCCTGCAGGGCGAGGAAGTTCTGGTTGGCTTTGAGGTCGGGGTAGTTCTCCACCACCATCAGCAATCTGCCCAGCGCCGAGCTCAGCTCCCCCTCTGCCTTGGAGCGGGCGCCGACGCTGCCGCCAGATAGCTTCTGCGCCAGATTGCGGGCATTGGTTACCGATTCCAGCGTTTCGCGCTCGTGCTTCATGTAGCCCTTGACCGTGTCTACCAGGTTGGGGATGAGGTCATAGCGCCTCTTGAGCTGAACGTCAATCTGCGCCCAGGCATTCTTTACCTGGTTGCGCAATCTGACCAGCCCGTTATAGATGATAATGAATGCGAATAGTAGAACCCCGAGAATGCCGAGAATTATCCAGAGTGCTAACATAAGATACCTCCATTTTTAATAAACTGCGACGATTTTTTATTGCCTCCGCCCACAGAACTAATCCGGGGCACCGAATACCTCCCCCAGGAAGTTGATTACCTGTTGTTGAGAATCCCTCTCCGCTTGCGGCTTTTTGACAAGCTGTTTCATAAGCTGGCCGACCTCGCCACCATCAAACCACAACCCGTCCCCCCGCCGGCAGACATCGATAAGTATCCGTGGCTCGCGGCCTATATTCGCCTTGCCCATCTTCTGACCGCAGATGGGGCACTTTCTCCCCTTCTCCAGGGTCTCGGCTTCAGGCGAACCGGTAATACTATCCATAGCCAGCCCGGATTCCTCCAGGCCCATGCTTTCAATCAATAGCTCCAGCTCTTCGGCATCAAACCAGACCCCTTTGCAACTGGTACAGTAGTCAAGCTCAATCCGGTTATGCTCGACATCTATCATATCACTCTTACAGACAGGGCATATCATTATCGCCAGCTCCCTCTCATAACTATCATCATTGTAGATTCGTCGGCATACCCTGTCAAGGTGACATTTAAGATTGTCCTTCCCTGATGATTATTATGTCTAGTAGAATACTGCGGGTACTAAAGTTTGCCAAATGTCATCTTTACGGGGTTTCCGATATAGCCAGTATTATGCTATATTCTAGTATAGTTAAGGCAGGTTAACCTGGTAATTAATGGATAACTATATCAACGGAGTCAGCTCTGTATAGGGTTTCTGCTGTTCCTATTTTAGCCGGGCGGATATGCCTATGAGAGATGCAACAGTTCTGAAGGTACAAACGATAGCTATACTGTCCACTCTAAGCGTAGCTATACTCCTTCTAACCAGCCTGTTTCCGCTGGTCTACGCGGCGGTGCCCTGGACAAAATACACGGGTGAAGTTTCACTCAGGGATGGGATAGCCGATGAATTATTCGTTGTAGATGCCTGGGTATTAAAGGATGGCAGCACATACAAGATGTGGTATACACATAGCAGAACAGACATGGGTATGGAGGGTATTATAGATAGCCTGACAACAATACTCTCCAGCGAACTTCTAAGCGACTTTTTAAATCTCGACCTTGCAGGTTTACTAGGCAGCATGGCAGACATAGCCGATACGCCTGCTAAAATGGATGCCCTCTGGAACTTTATGGTTGGCACCACCACCGTTATCGGCTATGCCACGTCAAGCGATGGTATAGACTGGAATGTGGTAAACGACGAAGTGCTGGCAGGTGCTAGCGATACATTAGAGAGCGTCGGTATGCCCTGCGTTATAAATGATGGCGGCACATATAAGATGTGGTTTACCCACTCCGAAACCGGCCTTAATAAAACCGGCTTACAGACCATCCTCGGCAACCTTGACGACGGAAACCCGGCTCTGGTAAGGGATGCCTTAATAGACCTGATGGACAGCACCAGAAGCGCCATCGGTTATACCACATCAGCCGATGGTGGAGAAACCTGGGGAAATATACAAACTGGGATTTTTAACGGTGATGGCGGTGGAATATGGGACAGTGTAGCCACCCCCTGTGTCATCAATGACGGCGGTATTTTCAAGATGTGGTTCACCTATGCCGAAACCGATATTACAGCAACCGATATTGACGATATTCTGGATGATATAACCGGCTTCGGTGTAAGCGAGTTGATAAATATCCTGGATAATACAAACAGCGTTATCGGCTATACCGAATCGGCTGACGGCATTACAAATTGGAGTTCAACCAGCGTAGCCCTAGCTGGCGGCGGCGGCGTATGGGACAGCGTGGCTACTCCCTGTGTTATATATAACGGCAGCGGCTACGAAATGTGGTTCACCAACTTCACCACAGACCTCACACCGTCAAGCATTCAGGCACTTTTTAACGAAATACAGGCACTGGAGACTGATATATTAGACCTGCTGGACAGTTATACAACCGGAGGCCTAACTGCATTTCTGGAAGACTTTAAAACATTTCTTGGTGACCCGGACCCAGACGAGGGTCCACCTATCCCGGGCGATATTGACCAGATTAAAGCCATACTGGCTAATACCAGTACCATCATTGGCTACACAACCTCTAGTGATGGCATAACCTGGGATAGTACCACAGAAGCACTGGCCGGCAGCAGCGGTAGCCCATGGAGCAGCGTCGCCTTTCCCTGCGTCGTCTGGGAGGACGGCGTTTATGAGATGTGGTTCACTCAAGGTGTGGAGTTCCTTACCGCCCAGAACGTTGTTTCGCTACTGGACGGTAGTATTTTACCCATCGGCTATGCTACCTTTGGACAGGAGATAGAGCTGGTTGAAGGTTGGAATTTGATGGGCTTGCCGCTCAATCCAACCTCATCTGCCACCGAAGATGTATTGGCTGATATCTTGGATAATACTGTAATTGTCTGGGCTTATGATGCAACTACAGGTAATTGGTCATCTTTTTATTACAATCCATTAACTTCCCAATGGACGGGAACTCTTACCGAAATGACAGCAGGAAAGGGTTATTGGATAGAAATGACTGCTGTAACAAACCTTGTCGTCTCTGGGATATCCCCTGCTATGCCATTTTCTATTGATTTATTAGGAGGTTGGAATCTAATTTCGATACCCGAGCCAACAGGCTCATCAGCCACCGAAGATGTACTCTCTGGTATACTAGGTAATGTTGTAATTGTCTGGGCTTATGATGCAACTACAGGTAATTGGTCATCTTTTTATTACAATCCATTAACTTCCAAATGGACGGGGACTCTTACCGAAATGACAGCAGGAAAGGGTTATTGGGTTGAGTTGACTACCAATGATACGCTTGTTATCAATTAATAAGTATAATACTGGGTGGTAGAGATATGGATAAAAAACGAACCATAGTTAGAAGGGGGACAGCATGAAAGCTTTAATGTGCAGCCTTTTTTTAATATTGCTTCTAACCTTTTTATTGCCTGCAAGCACGGTTTCCGCCATTCCCCCTACTGCTAATGAATTTTATGGCTATGTTACACTGGATGGGGAACCAGCGCCCAATGGTACCAGTGTGACCGCAGAGATGAACGGCAGAACAGCCGGTAGCACAACCGTCAGTGGTGGGATATATGAAATTACGATTAACACAATTGAAGGGGATGCAATTGGTAATACTATCACCTTTTACGTTAACAGTTATACCGCTGGTAGCACCAGTTTAAATGACGGCAGCCCCACAAGGCTAGACCTCTCAGCAAACTCTCCTTCAGAGCAGTACACCCTGACCATAAACGAAAACGGCAGTGGCAGCACCAGCGGCGCCGGCACCTATGACGAGGGCACGGTGGCCAGCATCAGCGCCAATCCTACCAGCGGCTGGCGGTTCGATGGCTGGACTGGTGATACCGGCACCATCTCCGATGTCAACGACCGTACCACCACCATAACCATAAATAACGACTACACCATAACCGCCAACTTCTCTATAATCATTATAGAGGGATACACCCTGACCATTCTGGCAAACGGCAACGGTGCTACCAGCCCGCCGGTGGGCAACTACTTCTATGGAATAGAGGAGGTGGTCAACATCAGCGCTACCCCTGACGCCGGCTGGCAGTTCGATGGCTGGACTGGCGATGTCGCCGACTCCAGCTCCGCCAGCACTACCATTATCATGGATTCGGATAAGACCGTTACTGCCAATTTCTCCGAGGTCATAGCCGGGGAACATATCCTGACAATGGCGGTAACCGGCAACGGCACCACCACTCCGGCGGTGGGTAGCCACACCTATACGGAAGGTACCATGGTCAACATCAACGCTATCCCCGCCGCCGGCTGGCAGTTCGATGGCTGGACTGGCGATGTCGCCGACCCCAACTCCGCCAGCACTACCGTCACTATGGACTCAGATAAGACTGTTACCGCTAATTTCTCTGAAGTCGTAGTCGGGGAATATATCCTGACGATGGCGGTAACCGGCAACGGCACTACCAGTCCAGCGGTGGGTAGCTATACTTATACGGAAGGTACCGTGGTCAACATCAACGCTATCCCCGCCGCCGGCTGGCAGTTCGATAACTGGAGCGGTGGCGTGTCTCACCCCAACTCCGCCAGCACTACCGTTACTATGGACTCGGACAAGACCGTTACCGCCAACTTCAGCCGTATCGTAGAGAAATACACCCTGACGATGGCGGTAAACGGTAACGGCACTACCAGTCCAGTGGTGGGCATCTATACCTATACGGAAGGTACCGTGGTCAATATCACCGCCACTCCAGACGATAACTGGCAGTTCGATGGCTGGACTGGCGATGTCGCCGACCTCAACTCCGCCAGCACCACCGTTATCCTGGACTCGGACAAGACCGTTACCGCCAACTTCAGCCAGATGGAGGACACGACACCACCATCCACTACGGATATATCAACCTCCAATATCAGCAAGACCGGTGCCGATATCATCTGGACGACGGACGAGCCCGGCGATAGCCAGGTGGAGTTCTGGTCCAACCCCAGCCAGCTTACACCTCTGGATGAAACACTGGTTACCGAGCACCTCGTCCACCTATCTAACCTGACGCCGGCTACCACCTATCATTACAAGGTTATGTCAAGGGACTGGGCTGGTAACCTGACAACATCCGGTGAATACACATTCACCACCCTCGGATTGCCAGCCACCTTCGTCACCGGCGACTGGGATATATCTCTTACCGATATCGATACCGGAGAGCAGACGACAATCAGTTTTTCGGTTACTAATACAGGTGACCTTGCCGGCAGCTATCAGATATCTCTTAAAATAAACGGGGAGGTAGAAGCAACCAAAGAGGGCACCCTAGATACCGGAGCCAGCGAATTGCTGACCTTCACCATAACCAGGGAATCCGCTGGTACATACCAGTTAATTGTTGACGGTCTTACCCTCTCGTTCACGGTCGGGGAAACGTCACCTCCGTCATCGATAAGCTGGTTGCTAGTCATCGGTATTATTATCGGTTTGATAGTACTCGCTATACCTATCGTATTACTGGTCAGGAAGAGAAGGATGAGGGATAGGTTAATGCCTGGCAGTCTCTTTCTCGGTGAAACCGAGCCTGGGGCTGAGATAGAGCCCGAGCCAGCGGTTGAGGAGAAAGCCTTTAGAGAAGCCGAGGAGTATACCAGAAGAGAAGCCATCGAGGTTAAGGAAAGCGGCCGCAGTCTGAAAGTAACGGCACCAGCCGCCGATAAATTGAAGGAAGCCCTCCTGTCCAAGACAACCGACCCCGAAGTTGGCTTCCGCCTTATCCCCTCGCCGTTGAAGTCAAACCAGTTAAAGATGACCCTGGACACGGCTAAAGAAGGAGACCAGGTAATGGAAAAGGACGGAGTTAAGATTCTAATCCTTGCTCCGGAAGTAGTCGCGGCGCTTAAGGGGATGGTAATGGATTACCAGGAAACAACCGAAGGTGGCGGCTTCAGCATATCGAAGCCTACTTCTGACACATAACAACCGGATAAATCCCTTTATTCCTTATTACTGGTGTTAAAGGAAGTATTACCTATCTCAGTGTAGTGAGCGATCAAGTGAGATATAGAGAATTCAAGACGGGTATTTTACATCGCCTGGCAATCGCCCTCGTTCTGGCGGTATGCTTTATTCCCGCTGGCCTGGCTCCGGTATCTGCTCTTAGCGTAGACGACTATTTCGTAATCGACTATACCGTATCATTCAGCCAGGATGTTATTTATAACAACGACCCCTTCTCGGCAACAGTTACCGGGGCAGCAACCTGCACCCAAGACCCGCCGCTAACGATAAGTGAAGCCATTATGATCGGCTGTATCGTCGCCCAGCATGAAGATAGCGGCGCCTGGGTGACACTGAACCCCAGCTACACGGTAACAATAAACCCGTTCCCCACGAAAGAGGGGGAGACTACCCAGAAGTCCCAGACGGTACAGCTGTCATTTCCGTTAGAGAGTCAGCCCGGCAGGTACCAGGTCTTTAGCAAGCTCACCGAAGCCAGGGTCAAAGCCGTGCTGTGGTTCAATGTCACCTCGTACCTGCCCCAGTACCAATCTATGGGCTTGGTTACATATCTCCCCGACAGCGACGATGAGGAGGAAGATGTTATTGAACCGGAACCACCGGGAACAACCGACCTCTCGGATTACGTCGACTGGCGTGGCGTGGTCATCAATACCATTTTCGCCCGCTCCGCCGATTCCAGATGCACTGTCACGCTATACGGTGGTATTGAAGCCCACGATATAAACGGCAGTCCCCTGAAAGAGATAAGCATCGTTGAGGTGGAAGCCCCTCCACTGCCGCCGGATGGCTGTATCATCCTCGCCTATGACATCACTCCCAACAGGGCTAGCTTCGAGCCATCGGCAACTGTCTCCATACTCTATGACGGCTTTCAAATACCGGCAGGAGTCAATGAAGAGGAACTCGTTATCGCCACCTGGGATGAGGCTGTCGAGGAATGGATTGACCTCGAGGACATTACCGTTAACCCATCAGTCCACACCATCGCCGCACCAATCTACCACCTGTCGTTTTTCGCCGTTATGGCACATACCGCTCCCCCATCTTTTACTGTCTCAGGGCTAACCATATCTCCCGCCGAGGCTGAAATCGGCGCCAGCGTAACCATCACCGTCCTGGTAACCAACACCGGCGACCTTACCGGCAGTTACGAGCTAACCTTTAAGATAGACAACAAGGTTGAGGAAATCAGGCATATAACCCTGTCCGGAGGCAATAGTAAAGAGGAGAGCTTTACCACCACCATTAACACCATCGGCACCCACGAGGTCTATATAAACGGGTTGACCGGTAGCTTCATTGTCACATCGGGAGCGGCACCCCCACCCACCATCACCCCCACCGTTAGCCCCGGCGAGACAAGCCCTGACGAAGGCGTCAGCCTCCCCACCGAGCCCGGCGAACATACTATAACCCTGGAAGCCCCCGGTGCCATTGATGACACTTCCGAGACCGACACCGTCGTCGAACCAGGCGTTGCCACTA
>DAOUDM010000009.1:0-35738 GCA_034431095.1 Dehalococcoidales bacterium
TGTATCTCTCACCAAGAAACACGAGGGAACTGGACTGGGTCTTCACCTCACCAAGAAGCTGGCTGACCTTCTGGGGGGCAATATCTCAGCGAAGAGCGAATATGGTACGGGCAGCGAGTTTACCTTTACCATACCACTGCGATATGAGGAGGGAAACCAAAATGAAGAGGATACTGGTAGTTGAGGACAACGAGACCAATATGTATTTAATCAGGTTCATGCTTGAGAAAAGCGGGTATGAGGTCATTGAGGCAAGGGAGGGTGCTGCGGGCGTGGAACTGGCTGCCAAGGAGAAGCCGGATTTGATAATCATGGATATTCAACTCCCGGACATCAACGGCCTGGAGGCCACGAAAAGAATAAGAGCATCTGAGGCAGATGGTGATATTCCCATTATCGCTCTAACTTCCTTCGCCATGGCCGGTGATAGGGAGAGAGCCCTGGCTGCTGGCTGCACTGGCTACATTGAAAAACCTATCAATCCGGAGACCTTCATGACGGAGATAGAAAAATACCTATGAACACACAAGGCTCGTAAATTGGGGGTGGAGAAAATGAGGATTATTGTCGTCGACGATAGGGAAGAGGAGCGTTACCTATCGGAGACTCTGCTGAAGGGAAGTGGCTACGAGGTCGTAACGGCTGTCAATGGTGCCGAAGCCCTGGAAAAACTTCGTGCTGAAGACTTTGACATGATTGTCTCCGATATTCTAATGCCGGTCATGGATGGATTTCAGCTTTGCCTGCAATGCAAGGAGGACAAGGAACTGAAGGACATCCCCTTTGTTTTTTACACGGCTGAATACATAGAAGAGGGAGATGAGAACCTCGCCTTAAGAATGAGAGTGGACAAGTTCATTCGAAAGCCAATTGAACCGGATGAGTTCATAAAGCTCATACAAGGCATATTCAGAGATGTGGAGGAGGCCAAGAAGAAGCCTAGTGTGGCGGGTATGAAGATACTGATAGTTGAGGATAATGAGGACAGCCGTAATCTATTGGCAAAACAGCTCCGTGCCTACGGTCATGAGGTAATGGCGGCGGCTGACGGGGCTGAAGCCTTGGAGCAAGCCCTGGCGCAGCCCCCGGATATAATTGTCTCTGATATCCTGATGCCCAAGATAGATGGCTACCGGCTATGCCATGAATGCAAGCAGAATGATAAACTCAAGGATATTCCATTTGTTTTTTACACGGCGACCTATACTTTAGACGAGGATAAGAAATTTGCCCTGAGCCTGGGAGGCGCCGCCTTCATCCGCAAGCCTGCTGAGCCTGATGTCCTTGTCAAGACATTGTGCGAGGTATTTGAAAAGGCTAAGTCTGGTGCTTTGGCTTCTCCTGAGGTTGCTCCACTTGAGCAATCCCTCTTCCTAACTGAACACGACAAGCGAATTTTTGCCAAGCTGGAGGACAAGGTAACTCAGCTAGAGGCAGAAATCACCAAGCGCAGGCAGGCGGAGGAGGAAATCGAACATCTCAACAGGGTACTGTGTGCCATCCGTAACGTCAACCAGCTTATTATTAGGGAGAAGGAGCGAGGCAAGCTGCTCAAAAGTGCCTGCGACATCCTCCTCAAGAATCGTAGCTATGATAGCACCTGTATTTGTCTGTTTGATGAGTCCGGAATGCTTGTGACACATGCCGAAGGTGGCTTGAGTAAGGATTTCTTGACCATTGTCGAGCGGCTGAAGCGCGGCGAATTAACCGATTGTATTAAAAGGACACTGATACAATCGGGCGTGGTGATAACTAAAGCCTCATCATTAACCTGTGGTGACTGTCCTCCAGTGAAAACGTGTAGTGGCAAGAAGGTAGTAACTGTCCGGATGGAGCATGGTGGAAAAGTATATGGACTGTTGAAACTCCAAGTAGCTGGGGATACCTCTATATCCAGGGAAGAGAAATCCCTACTCCAAGAGGTTACTGATGATATTGCTTTTGCCCTGCACGATATGGAACTGGAGGAGGAGAGCAAGCGGACAGAGGAGGAATTGCATCGGCAGATTGCATTCGTGCGATTGCTTGAGGAAGTGGCAATCATTGCTAACCAAGCTTTGAGCGTCGAGGACGCATTGCAGCTCGCTCTCGATCTAATGTGCACTCACAAAGGGTGGCCAGTCGGACACGTTTATATACTTGCTGGAGATTCCACGGATAAACTGGCCCCCACAACCATATGGCATCTCGAAGAGGCCGAAAAATTCGAAACGTTTCGAAAAGTTACTGAGGTCACTTTTTTCACCTCGGGAGCTGGGCTGCCGGGACGGGTATTGGCCACTGGGAAACCGGCATGGATCGTGGATGTGACCAAGGATCCTAACTTTCCCAGGTCAAAATTAGCAAAAGAGATCGGAGCCAAAGCCGGTTTTGCTTTCCCAGTGTTGGTGGGAACAGAAGTGGTGGCTGTGTTGGAATTCTTCTCCGCGGAAGCTGAAGAACCTGATGACGCATTATTGGAGTTGATGAGACACATTGGCACGCAGCTCGGGCGAGTGGTCGAGCGCAAGAAGGCAGAAGAAAAGCTCCAGCAAAGTTACCAGGTTCAAACCCTTATCAATAAATTGCTTCGTCGCTCATTGGAAGCTGGTTCGCTGGAAGAACTGCTTGAGCAAACCATCGACCATCTAACTTCCATTACCTGGCTTACGCTGGAATCCAAAGGGGCTATATTCTTGGTTGAGGATGACCCTCAGGTGCTGGTGATGAAAGCTCAACGCGGGCTGCCTGCACCACTACTGACTATGTGTGCCCGAGTTCCTTTTGGCAGGTGCCTTTGCGGGCGGGTGGCATCGTCAGGCGAGATACAGTTTGCTGATCGCGTTGACCAGCGTCACGAAAATCAGTATGAGGGCATCTCTCTTCATGGTCACTACTGTGTTCCCATGCTATCTGCTGGCAAGGTGCTTGGCGTAATTAACATGTATGTAAAAGAGGGGCACCACCGCGACGAAAGGGAAGAGGAATTTCTCCGCGCGGTAGCCGATGTGCTAGCAGGAATCGTCGAGCGCAAGCGGGCGGAGGAGAAGATAAAGCGGGCTGCCGAGGAATGGAGAACAACCTTTGACTCTATTACTGATTTGGTTTCCATTTGTGATAAAGATTTCAGGCTTGTCAGGGTGAATAAGGCTTTTGCTGATGTCGCTAAGATGAAACCTGAAGAAATTATCGGCAAACACTGTTATGAAATAGTACACGGGACAAAGAAGCATCTGCCCAATTGCCCTCATAAAAAAACAATTAAGACCAAAAAACCGGCTACGGCAGAAATCTTTGAATCTCACCTGGGGATGCATATTGAATTGTCTACATCGCCTATATTCGATGAGAAAGGCGAGGTTATGGCTTCTATTCACATTATCAGGGACATCACCGAGCGCAAGAAAATGGAGGAGCAACTCATCGTCACCGACCGGCTGGCTTCTATTGGTGAGCTGGCGGCAGGTATCGCCCACGAGATGAACAATCCGCTAACCGGCGTAATTGGCTTTGCACAACTACTCTTGGAAAAGGATGTCCCTGATGATGCCAAAGAATATGTAAAGATTATATATAGTGAAGCCCAGCGTACGGCTGAGGTGGTAAAGAATCTCCTTGCCTTTGCCCGAAAGCACGAGCCGGTAAAGCAACTGGTGAACATAAATAGCATTATTGAAAAGGTGCTGGAGCTGCGTGCCTACGAACAAAAGGTAAGCAACATCCAGGTCAATACCCATTTTGCCCCCGACCTGCCCGAAGTCATGGCTGACTATTTTCAACTGCAGCAAGTCTTTCTCAACATTATTATCAATGCCGAGCATTTTATGATTGAGGCGCACAGACGAGGCACGCTCACTATTACTACCGAGAGAACAGAAGATATTATCAAGGCTTCCTTTGTTGATGATGGTCCCGGGATTTTTGAGGAAGACCTGGGACACCTGTTTGACCCCTTCTTCACCACCAAAGAGACAGGCAAAGGCACCGGGCTGGGCTTGAGCATCTGTTACGGAATAGTAACCGAACACGGTGGCCGGATATACGCCGAAAGCGAGTCGGGCAAAGGAGCCACCTTTATTGTGGAACTACCTATCAGTAGGTAGTGATAGGTAGGGAGAGTGAAATGAAAAACTCTAGTGCTGGGGTAAAGAGAATCTTAGTAGTTGAAGATGAACCAGCCATTAGTCAGGTTTGCCAGATAGCCCTCACCAGTGAAGGCTTTGAGGTGGATATTGCGGTCAATGGAAATGTGGCTCAAGATATGTTAGGGGAAAAGGAATACGACCTCTGCCTGATTGATATCAGGGCATCGGTAACGAACGGTAAGCAGCTCTATCAATATTTACAGGAGAAACATCAGAAGTTAATAGACAGAGTGGTATTCACTACCGGGGATGTGATGGATGGAGACACCAAGCGTTTTCTGGAGCTAACCAACCGACCGTTTTTACTCAAACCATTTACTCCTAATGACCTAAAGACCATTGTCAGAGAAAACTTAAGGCAGATAGAAAAATGACCACTAAGCAAGAAAGAATACTGATTGTTGACGATGAGGAGATAATCAGGAAGCTTCTCCATCAGAAGCTTTCAAGTGAGGGCTACCATTGTGCGGAGGCCAGTACTGCTGACCAGGCTCTGGATAAGCTAAGAAGTAATGCAGTTGAGCTGGTGCTTCTGGATATCAAGATGCCGGGTAAATCGGGGGTTGAGTTATTGCCAGAGATAAAAGCTAGCTATCCTGATACCGCAGTGATTATGGCTACCGCTATTAGTGATACCAGCACTGCTATCCAGTGCATGAAGCAGGGAGCCTATGATTACTTAACCAAGCCCTTTAGCCTGGATGAGGTTATCCTGAGTATAGACCGGGCCCTGGAGAAAAGGAGGCTGGAGCTTGAGAATAGGGATTACCAGCAGCACCTGGAGACTGAGGTTGCCAAAAGAACCGAGCAACTGCGGCAGGCTTTTGAAAAGATAAAGCTGGCCTCCCTAGATACCATTCACCGACTCTCACGGGCGGCTGAGTATAAGGACGAGGATACAGGTGCCCACATTAAGCGTATGAGCCAATACTCTGCCGATGTTGCTCGCAAGATGGGTCTGGCCGATGAGATGGTAGAAACCATACTCTACGCGTCCCCGATGCATGACGTCGGCAAGATTGGCACCCCGGACCGAATCCTGCTTAAACCAGGGAAGTTAAGCCCAGATGAGTGGGAGACTATGAAGCAACATACCATCATCGGGGCACAGATCCTTGAAGGCTCTGATGCCGAATTTATCAAGTTAGCTGAGGTTATTGCCCTCACCCATCATGAAAAGTGGGATGGAAGTGGATATCCTAAAGGGCTTAAAGGTTCAGAGATTCCCCTGGCTGGGCGTATTACTGCCATCGCCGATGTCTTTGATGCCCTGACATCCAAACGACCTTACAGGGAGCCCTTTCCGCTAAAAAAATCTTTCGCCATAATTAAAAAGAGCCGGGGAAGCCATTTTGACCCTGAGGTAGTGGATGCCTTCTTGGCTGCTGAAGACGAAATGCTGTCAATCAAGGAAAAATTTAAAGACCAACACGGGAGTCCACTCATTCAGATGGCGCGATAGATATTTTGACATGCTGCTCCTCTGGAGATACTTCCTTGTTGGGATAGTAATGTAATAGTATAATAGGCCTGAGATAAAAACAAAACGGCTGGTAAGCAAAGTTTCGTACCTCTGCCTGAGACTCGGAGGGCAATTAGATTCACTGGTCGTTGAAAATTGTTAGAACTGTGGAGGTGCTAGCATGGAAATAGACAAACTACTTAAACTAGTGGTAGACAAGGGTGCTTCAGATTTGCATCTCAAAGTGCCAAATCCACCGGTACTTCGTATCAATGGTGAACTCATGCCACAAGAAGATTTGCCACCACTTGCTCCAAAAGATATTGAGTGGGTATTTGAACAAATTACGACTCAAGAACAAAAAGTTGCTTTCCTTAGGGAACCGGAGCTAGATTTTGCATATAGTATTCCCGGGGTAGCTCGATTCCGGGTTAACGCACTGAAACAAAGGGGTACAATGGGCATTGCCTTCCGGGTGGTGCCATTTGGAGTACCAACCATTGATGAATTAGGACTGCCCCAGCTTTTTAAGGAGCTTATTCTCAAGCCAAGAGGGCTTATCTTGGTGACCGGACCTACCGGCAGCGGCAAGTCATCTACTATGGCAGCGATGATCAACCATCTCAATGAGACTGATAAACGAAGTATCATTACCATTGAAGAGCCAATTGAGTTCTTGTACCGTGATAAAAAATGCATTATCGCTCAGCGAGACGTGGGGGATGATACCAAATCCTTCTACACAGCGTCAATACATGCTCTTCGCCACGACCCAGATGTAATTGTCGTTGGAGAGATGCGTGACTTAGACACCATCAGCACAGCTATCATGGCGGCTGAGACAGGGCACCTGGTGGTTGCTACGCTACATACCACTGATGCCGCTCAGACTGTTGACCGCATAGTTGATGTGTTCCCGCATGGCCAGCAACGCCAGATTAGGCTACAGATGTCACAAGTAATAGAGGCGATTATATCACAGGCTCTGTTACCCCGTATTGGGGGAGGCAGGGTAGCCGCCTTTGAAATTATGCTTGCCTCCAGCGCCGTCAGAAACCTCATTCGTGAACAGAAGGTCTTCGAACTACCCAGTATCATGCAGATGAGTAGCAAGGATGGTATGCAGACCCTGGACCAGGCACTAGCTGACCTGGTAAGAAGGAACATAGTTACTGAAGAAGAAGCCATGAGGAAAAGCAGTGACCCAGGGCGCTTAAAAAGGCAGCTTCAATTTCAGGCCGATGTGTCTCCGTTGTAAAGCAGTCGTCGCCGCTGGGCATAGGCAGCAAGTTTACGAGGAGGGCTAAATGGACAGGAAGAAAATACTTATCGTTGATGATGAGTCAAGTGTCAGGTTATTAGTGAGTAGTATGCTGGGCAAGGACTATATTGTCCTTGAGGCAAAGGATGGAGAAGAAGCAGTTAGTATGGCTCGCACCCAGAAACCAGGCCTTATCTTCATGGATATTATGATGCCCAAGGTAGATGGTTATACTGCCTGCCACACAATTAAGCAAGGCCCAGTTACCAAGGCGATTCCGGTAGTCATGATCACTGCCGTCGGTTTTGAACTCAATAAGAAGTTAGCCAAAGAAATGGGCGCTGATGGTTATATAACCAAGCCGTTTAGCTCACAGATCTTACTGGATACAATTGACAGATTCTTGAAAAGCCCTGGGTGAGGCGTGATGCTTCCTTATCAAAATGAGCCTTTTATGTGGTAAGGACTACCTAGGTCTCACCTAAGGCAGGGTGAAGTAGAAGGTGCTCCCCCTACCTGACTCGCTCTCAAACCAGATTTTGCCCCCATGATGCTGAATTACTGCCTTGCAAATGGCCAGCCCGAGTCCTGTCCGCTGAGGGACATCTTTATACCCGGCCTTATAGATTTCCTCCAATGGTTCAAACACTCTATCTTTGATATCGGGGGGAATGCCTATCCCAGTATCGGAAATATAAACGCAGGCGCTATCCTCTTCACCAGTAATACCGACCTTGATAGCTCCCTCCATAGTGAATTTAAGAGAATTGTCTATAAGCCTAATCATGACATCCCTTAGACGGTCGAAATCCCCGTAAATTTGCAGAGGCATGGCATGACTATCAACTGTCAGTGTTAGCCCTTTTTCGAGGGCTAAATCATGCATGGTATCTACTGCTTCAGTAACAATTTTCGATGTGTCCGTCTCGGCCATATGCCACTCTACCCCACCCGTTTCTAACTGCGCCAGATAGAGGATATCATTCACCACACGTGTCAGGTGTTTAGACTCAGTATGTATTATTCTGGCGAACTCTTCTCGCTGTGAATTGCCTTCGTCCCCACTGAGTAATAATTCACTGAAGCCCAGAATTGAGGTCAGGGGAGTACATAGACTGTGAGAAACATTAACCAGAAGGCGAGCCTTAGCTTCATTTGCCTTCTGGAGTGCTTCGTATAACTTCTCTAATTCCTTTTTTCGTTTTAGCTCTCTTTCTCCGAGCTTTAGCTTGTTGGAAAGGTTACCACCAAGGAATGCTACCAAACCGAGAGTCATTGCTTGAAACGTAAGCCAGATGACAATGTCAGTAAATTCAGAATAAGTGGTTGGGATAAACAGGGATGAGGCGGCAATTAGCCCCACTGATTCCAGTAACTTCATAGTACCAACCAGTACCATAGCCCAGACAATCATAAAGGCGCTGGAAGGTAGATTTAGAAACAGGCTTACCCCCAGTATCTCGACTAAGTAGAGTAGGAAGAAAATACTATTGAAGCCACCGGTAAAGTAGACAAGAAAGGTGATAGCAATGACGTCAGTAATGATTGAGACAATGGCTACAGTAAGAGGAAATTGCCATCTCCTGGTCAGGTAGTAGCTAACGGTATTAACTACTAATGCTAGTCCGACCACAATATGGATAGGCATCAGGTAGAAGGTCATCCCCCAGACAAGATAGGTAACCACGACAAATGTCCAAATACCTAGTATGAGTAGATAGCGTGTCCTGATAGCCTGCAGATACCTATCTCGATTCTCCTCTCTCTCTTGCAGCTCTAGCATGAATTTAGGCAGGGGCATTCATCCTCCTCAACTTGTCTTCAACCTATCCTGGGTCTTTATTGCAGTGTATGCCGATGGTATCCGTATAGCCTCTCATTTGTCAAATCTTCTCAGCCCTATACAGCTTGAAGAATGCTAGAATTGGAACAAAGCTGGCTGCTCAGCCTTTCTTCTGCCGCTTCTCAGTTCGCTCTTGTCAAGCCTTGCATGAGTCTTCTTGCGGTAGAGCCACCCGTTGGGCGGTCATCTTGGACAAGTGTTGAAACATAATATTCTTCCGCCTGTATGTGGTCAGCGAAAGTGGGACAATATGGGCCTTTAGGTAACGGACACTTTAGAGGCCACTAACCTGCTCCCTGGCGGCTCTATTGGGGTACCCCCATTTTTAAGTACCACCTACAATGAGAGACTTCCCGGCTTTCTCCACTGGTTGTATAGCCTTTTTCTCCCTATTCCTTTCGCAGTATCTTCTGGCAAACTCTACTGGTGTCAAGTATAGCCCAGTGAGCTGTGCGGACGGTCCTTCTTGGAAGAATTGTACTCCTGCCTCCATCCTTTTCAGGAAGGACCACAATAGCCTGCGCTTCCCGACCATTACGGAAGACCTCACGGTTCAGGCAACTGAGATAGCGCAGGTGATTAAAGGGGCTGTCGCTGAGAAAGCGTTTAAGACTAGTATTAGCGGGTATTTTAATATGAGTAGCGTCGTAGCTATGACCGGGCTATGTGACGCTACAATCTGGAAGCGCGCAAAACTGTTGGGTGTGAATCATAAAGTTGTTAAGCACAATGCATACTTCAGCCAGGAGGTCGTGGATATGATAGGCAGCTATTATAGCCACGACGGCTGCAAAGCCTGCTACTCGGCGAGCGGGCTTTTCATCACCACTGGGAAGCTGGCAGAAGATGTAAAGTGCATTGGGCGCCGTCAGATTAACAAACTGGGCAGAAAAGGCAGATGGCCAAGGTTTATGATGTCGGGAATGGCGTGGAACTCGGCGCACGGCTTTGCATACTATTAGTGACACAGACGCTGCACAAGCTAAGTGGGGAAAATATGTAATACAGCCTTTAAAAATGCGCAGAGGTCGGCGGCAAATAGACATGCCACTCTCTCAAACACTCCACCTGCGTGACTATAAGTCAGAGGTGAAAACGCAACGGCTCTTGTTGGGCAAACCTTTAACCGACAACGATTTTGTATTTGCCCATCCTGATGGCACTCCTTTAGATCCAAGCAGTACTACTCATGTGTTTGTCAAAGTAGTTCGTGAAGCAGGGTTAAAGTTGAGGTTGCACGACTTGCGGCAAAGTTATGCCTCCATCATGCTGGCGGCAGGGGTAAATGCGAAGGCAATCAGTGAGAGCTTGGGGCATGCAAATATCGGAACTACGCTTGATATTTATAGCCATCTTTTACCCGGTGTGGGTAAGTCTGATGCTGAGCGCTTTGTTAAACTCCTCAAACCCTGGCTGGCAGAAGATGTTGGCAAAAAAGGATGATTTAGGTGCGCGCCTAGAGGGATTCGAACCCACGACCCTCGGTTCCGAAGACCGATGCTCTGTCCACTGAGCTATAGGCGCCATAGCGCTGGGGTGAGTGGAGGGATTTGAACCCTCGATATCCAGGGCCACAACCTGGCGCCTTAGACCACTGGGCTACACTCACCAAGATACAGGGCTATTATAGCTAAAAAAGCCTTGCCTTTCAACGAGCATATGCTATCTATGAACCAGCTCTACTATAGTGACCCCGCCACCTCCCTCTCCATAGGCACCGGGGCGGTATGATTTTACCAGCGAATGCTTCGCCAGATATTCACGTATAGCCTGTCGCAATATTCCCGCCCCCTTGCCGTGAATAACCCGGACGCTGAATATCCCAGCCATAAAGGCGTCATCCAGGTATTCATCCAGCTTGGGGAGGGCTTCGTCCAGGGTGAGCCGGCGGAGGTGGATTTCGTTGCTAATCTGTTTATCGCTACTCAAAGGGCTAATCTCCAGCGTGTAATATTATACTATATCAATATTCTTGACAAGGGATGTGTGGCTGTGCTAATATGGCATACGGTAAGCGATTACCTATAAAATACTTATCGTAAGTAAAGATAAATATGGGGGCAGAATGGAAAAAGCAGTAAAGGTTATACCGTGTCTCGATGTAAAAGAGGGAAGGGTGGTCAAAGGGATAAAGTTTGTTAACCTGAGAGATGCTCGCGACCCGGTTGAGGCGGCTGTCGCCTATTGCCAGCAGGGGGCTGACGAGCTGGTTTTTCTCGACATAGCGGCTACTGTTGAGGGCAGAGGAACGATGCTGGAATGGGTTAAGAGGGTCGCCGAGAAGGTTACCATACCCTTTGCCGTCGGCGGCGGTATCAGGAATACCGACGATATGAAAGCCCTGTTTCAGCTCGGTGTCAATAAGGTATCGATAAATACGGCGGCGGTGAGGGAGCCGGCCCTCATAAAGGAAGCCAGTCAGCAGTTCGGCCGGGAAAGGCTGGTGGTAGCCATTGATGGCCGGAAGAACCCACCGGGAAGCGGCTTGCCCAGACTGGAGGTGGTTGTCAGTGGTGGCGAGGAGGCGACGGGCATGGACATTGTCGACTGGGCGAAGATGGTGGAGAGACTGGGCGCCGGGGAAATATTGCTTACCAGCAAGGATGCCGATGGCACCAAAGATGGCTATGATATAGAGATGACCCGGGCGGTGGCTGAAGCGGTAAAGATACCGGTAACCGCTTCCGGTGGTGCCGGCAAGCTGGAGCACCTGTACCAGGCCGTCGTTGAGGGCAAGGCATCGGCGGTGCTGGCGGCATCCATATTCCATTTCGGTGAAATAACTATTCCTCAGGCGAAGCAATACCTGAAGGAAAAGGGAATAGCTGTATATTAAGAAAACAATAGAAAGGGAAAAATATGAATCTGCAAAGACCAAATGCTAATGACGCTACCCGAACTACCAACCGTTCCAAGAGCGTAGTGCCTATGAGCGGACTGTGCACCCGCTGTCTGGACAGCTGTACCGGTAACTGCGAGGTGTTTAAGGCTTCTTTCCGCGGACGAGAGCTTATTTACCCCGGGCCATTCGGAGAGATAACCGCCGGGGCTGATAAGAACTACCCCGTGGACTATTCCCATTTCAGTATACACGGTTATGCCATGGGGGCTAACGGGCTTCCCGAGGGCGTAGTCGGCGACCCGGATACGGCTATTTTCCCGGCTGTGGACACGGAAACGGAATACGGGTGGGATATCAAGGTAAAGATGAAGGTGCCCATCTTCACCGGCGCCCTCGGCTCAACCGAGATAGCCAGAAAAAACTGGGAGCATTTTGCCGTCGGCGCCGCTATCAGCGGCATAACCTGTGTCTGCGGAGAGAATGTCTGCGGTATAGACCCGCAGCTTGAGCGTGATGCCAGCGGTAAGGTTACGCTGGCGCCGGATATGGACCGGCGGATTGAAATCTATAAGAGGTATCACAGCGGCTACGGCGAGATTCTGGTTCAGATGAATGTTGAGGATACCAGGCTGGGCGTCGCCGAGTATGTCCTTAACAAGCACGGGATGGATACCATCGAGCTTAAATGGGGGCAGGGTGCCAAGTGCATCGGCGGCGAGATTAAGGTTAACAGCCTGGAGCGCGCCCTGGAACTTAAAAAGCGGGGCTATATCATTACACCGGACCCCTCCGACCCGCTCAACCAGGCCGCCTTTAAGGATGGCGCCCTGAAGGAGTTCGAGAGGCACAGCCGAGTCGGCTTTATCGATGAAGAAGGCTTCCTGGCTGAGGTACAGCGTCTGCGGGACCTCGGCTTCAAGCGTATCACCCTGAAGACCGGGGCTTACGGTCTTCGTGAGCTGGCGATGGCTCTAAAGTGGGGTTCTAAGGCGAAGATAGACCTGCTGACCATAGATGGCGCCCCCGGCGGCACCGGGATGAGCCCGTGGCGGATGATGGAGGAATGGGGAGTCCCCAGCCTCTATCTACACTCAGCCGCCTGCCAGTTTGCCCGTAAGTTAGCCGATAGGGGCGAGCGGGTGCCAGACCTGGCCTTTGCAGGTGGTTTCAGCAGCGAAGATCACATATTCAAAGCACTGGCTCTGGGAGCACCTTTCACCAGGGCGATATGTATGGGCAGAGCGCTGATGATTCCGGGTATGGTCGGTAAAAACATAGCCAAATGGCTTAAGGAAGGCAGACTGCCCAACACCGTCGGTCAGTTCGGTTCAACGGTAGAAGAGATATTCATCAACTACGAGGACGTCAAGGGGATGGTCGGCTCCGAGGAGATTAAGAAAATCCCTCTGGGCGCCATCGGCATCTACAGTTACTCGGAGAAGATAAGGATAGGATTGCAGCAGTTGATGGCTGGTGCCCGGTGCTTCAGCATACCAGTGATAACGCGTAATGAGCTTATGTCCCTGACCGAAGAGTGCACCCGGGTATCCGGTATACCCTATGTTATGGACGCCAACCGCGATGAGGCGATGGCAATCCTGGAGGGCAGGTAATACAGACCTGGCATTTCCTGTTTTAGTATAGGAGGTGGCATTGATGATAGGGGAAGAGAGCCGTGAGGTGGAAAGGGGAAAGGTCGCCATCTTGAGGATACTGGGCGACCATCCGGGGGCTGTCGGCAGCGATATCATTGCCCGACGCCTGAAAGACGAGTACAATATAGAGCTGTCGGGGAGGGCGGTCAGGTATCATTTAAGGCTGCTGGACGAACGTGGTCTGACTAAAAAAGTGAGCCGCCGCGACGGGCGGGATATCACCCAGCAGGGGATTGAGGAGCTAAAGAACGCCATGGTTGCCGACAAGGTGGGTTTTGTCATTGATAAGATTGAGCTGCTGGCTTACAAGGCCTCGTTTGACCCGGACCGGCAGCAGGGTATGGTGCCGATAAACATCTCGTTGTTCCCCCGGGAAAGGTTCAAGTCAGCCTTGAAGGCGATGGCCGGCGCCTTTAAGGCAAAGCTGTGCGTTAGCGACCTGGTGGCGGTGGCTGAGGAGGGGGAGAGGCTGGGAGATATACTGGTGCCCGAGGGCAATACGGGCCTGGCTACCGTCTGTAGCATCGTCGTCAACGGGGCTTTGCTTAAAGAGGGTGTCCCTATAGATTCCAGGTTTGGCGGGCTCCTTCAGCTGAGGAACAATGAGCCGTGGCGCTTTACCGAGCTGATAGAGTATGCCGGCTCCTCTCTGGACCCGTCCGAGATTTTAATTGCCAGCCGGATGACCAGAATAAGGGAGGTGGTCAGCAGTGGCAATGGGAAGATGCTGGCTAACTTCCGCGAGGTTCCGGCTATGAGTATCCCGGTGGTGGAAGTGGTTATGAAAAAACTGGGAGAAGCCGGCATCGGTGGTCTGGCCATGATGGGGGAGGTGGGCAAGCCGGTGTGTGAGGTGCCGGTAGGGCTGAATAAGGTTGGCTTGGTGCTTACCGGTGGCTTGAACCCGGTAGCGGCGGCGGTAGAAGCGGGTATCAAGGTAGCCAATATAGCTATGGGCGGGCTGATCGATTATAAAGAGCTGAAGAGATTCTGGGACTTATAAGCCTCTAATCTAAAAAACCACTCTTTCTGCAACGCAATGTTTCCTATTCTATTGACTGAATCGGTATTGACATGGTGAAAACATAGGTCTAACATATCGCCAGGGGATTGGGATGTATATAATAGATTTGAGAAGGAGGTGTTATCATGATGTGGGGAGATGGTATGAGCTGGTGGTGGGGTTTCAGCTGGTTTTTTATGCTACTTTTCGGAACAGGTTTTATTGTTCTTATCATCTGGGCGATTAAGAAACTGGGCAAAGGCGATGACTCAGCTACCAAGAGCGGCCCGCTGGACATAGCCAAGGAACGCTACGCTAAAGGCGAGATAAATAAGGAAGAGTTCGAGCAGATAAAGAAGGGTTTGTCCTAGCTGAATTACCGGAGCGGTAACGGAGATAAAAAACGATGGCTTATACGTCAAGGGACTTCAGTGGCCTGATAGGTATGGAGGGTTTCAGCGAAACACTGATCAACAACCACTTTACCCTCTACCAGGGCTATGTCAACAATACCAACAAGCTACTGGAGTTGCTGGCTTCTATGGTGAAAGAGGATAGGGTGGGCACACCGGAGTATGCAGAGCTGAAAAGACGCCTCGGCTTTGAGTTTAACGGCATGCGTCTGCACGAGTATTACTTTGGCAATCTCGGTTGCAGGCAAGCCCGGGACAGGTCGGGCAGGCTATCCAGGAAGCTAGCCGAGGACTTTGGTAGCTACGAAGACTGGGAGAAGGATTTTAAGGGTACGGGGATGATGCGCGGCATCGGCTGGGCTATCCTGTATCAGGACAATGACAATGGGAGGCTTATAAACCAGTGGATAAATGAGCATGAAACGGGGCACCTTGCCGGTTGTGCCCCTGTATTGATAATGGACGTCTTCGAGCATGCCTATATGATTGATTACGGGCTGAAAAGGGCCGACTATATGGAGGCTTTTTTCGAGAATATAGACTGGGGTGCAGTCGAAGGCCGGCTGAAATAAACGATTTAACTATAAAAGTGCCCCCTATTACTATTGACATTGTAGAGGCAATGATTTATCCTTGCTGCAAAGCTACAAAAAGGGGGTAAACTGATGCAAGGATACTGTGTTAAGTGCCGCGCCAAGAGAGAGATGAAGGATGCCCGGGCGATAACAATGAAGAATGGCCGACCGGCGACCCAGGGGGTTTGCCCTGTATGCGGGACCAAGATGTTCAAGATAGGCAAGTGTTAGAGCCTGCATTGCAGTCGTAAAAGCATTATTAACAATAAATCCGGGATATAGTTAGCTATTTTATCGGTAGTTCTAGGTAAAGATGCTGCGGAACTGTCCGGGTTGTATTGGTAGTCTATCCCACATATAGAGTGTCAGCCGCAACCGAGAGGCGGGCTATGTCCTTGGTGGTGGGAGTTACCTGACGCATAGGGTGGCTTTTATTTAAAGCTTCCTCCGATTGAAAACTACTATTATACGATCTTATCTAATAGACAGGAGGGCAAACTAATGCGGACTTCAATACTACGGGTGCTATTATTTGGATTTTTTGCTATAACACTCATGCTAGCTGCTTGTGGTGGTGGGTCAACAACAACCGTAACTCAGCCGGCAACAACAGTAACAACAACCGTAACTCAGCTGGCAACAACAGTAACAACAACCGTAACTCAGCCGGCGACAACAGTAACAACAACCGTAACAACTACACCACCGACTACGACTACAGAGGAAACGGGCTCACCGATGGCTGGCGAATGGGTCGCTTCTATTGAGATTGGTGATATCTGGTTTATCGTTAATGATGACGGAACAGGCATTACTGAATATGGTATTCATATCCCAGGAGAACTTAGCTGTGGGAATGCCACGGCATCTGGAATAACGATAACGTTTTTTTATCCGGTTGACCCAGCACCCATAACAGGTAAGCAATTCAATCTTGAACGTACTTCTAGTAATGATTGGGAAATAATCATTGAAGGCAGCTTTGATGTAACTGGTACGCAGGCTTCTGGCACTTGGCAGATAAGTTCAGGCGGGACAACCTGTGCTTCAGGTACTTGGACAAGTACCCGGGAATAATAGTTGGTGGATTGCTGAAACTGGAGATGTGTCGCCGATGGTGGATGTTGCTGAGGTTATCAGGAGGCTTGAAGGGGAATATCCTGATGCCAGGATAGCTCTCAACTATTCCAATCCGCTGGAGCTACTGGTGGCGACCATCCTTTCCGCTCAGTGTACGGATAAAACGGTCAATAAGGTGACCCCAGGTCTATTCGCCAGATACCGCACCTCCGAAGACTATGCCGGTGCCGAACTGGAACGGCTGGAGCAGGAGATAAGGTCGACCGGTTTCTATCGCGGTAAGGCGAAGAGCATAATAGGAGCTGCCAGGCTGATTGTCACCAGTTTCAACGGCAGTGTGCCTAAAACTATGGCTGAGTTGACCACCCTGCCTGGCGTTGGTCGCAAGACAGCCAATATAGTGCTCTATAATGCCTTCGGTATTGTTGAAGGCATTGCCGTGGATACCCACGTTCGGCGGGTCTCGGGGCGCATCGGTTTTACCCGGAATAGCGACCCGGACAAGGTAGAAAAAGACCTGATGGAGCAGATCCCCAGGGAAAAGTGGGGGCACTTCTCCTATCTTCTTATTGAGCACGGAAGGGCTGTCTGCATAGCCAGAAAGCCGAGGTGCGGGGCTTGCTTGCTCAGCGATATCTGCTGCTGGCCCTTGAAAGACGGATTTTCAGGCTAGAAGCCAAGCATGCTGGCGGCTATTTCGGTCAACTTCATCACCAGTGATGGGGCAATCCCCAGAAGCAGTATGCCCAGGCAGGATATAGCCAGTGCCAGCCTAAGGGCGAACGAAGAAGGCACCCTGTCTTCGCTGCTTGGCTTGCCGAGCCACATCAGCTTGGCTACCCTGAGATAGTAGTAGGCGGAGATGGTGCTGTTAAACACGGCGATAATCACCAGCCACAGCAGACCGTTGGCAGCGGCTCCGCTGAAGATGTAGAACTTGGCTATAAAACCGGCGGCTGGCGGCAGCCCGATAAGAGATATCAAGCCCAGGGTCAGAACCGAAGCCAGCATTGGCGCCCGCTTGCCCATACCGGAGTAGTCCTTAATCAGGTCGCTATTGACTTTATTGGAGATGGCGATAATGGCGGTAAAGGCGGCCAGGTCAGCCAGGGCAAAAGCAACCACATAGAACAGGATACTGCTCTGCCCGATGATATCCAAAGACTGGGATAGCCCCACAGTAGCCAGACCAATCATAATATAACCGGAGTGGGCAATACTGGAGTAAGCCAGCATACGCTTGATATTGCTCTGCTGGATAGCCAGGATGTTGCCCAGGGTCATACTGATGGCACTGAGAACGGCGAATACCATTCCCAAGTCCAGGTTCAGGGCTTCGGGCAGTCCAAAGGTGGAGAAGAAGACACGCAGAATAATGGCAAAACCGGCAACCTTACTGCCTACTGAGAGGTAGAGGGTTATCGGTGTCGGCGCTCCCTCGTAGACATCGGGCGCCCACATATGGAAGGGGGCGGCGGCAATCTTGAAGCCGAAGCCGGCTATCAGGAGCACCAGCCCGAAGATAAGCCCGGGGCTGGATAACAGGCTTGTCGATGACATCCCCTGGATTGACCGGGCGATTTCTGCGAGCTGTGTTTCACCGGTAAAACCGAAGATGAGTGCCATGCCATAGAGCAATATTGCCGAAGCGACACCGCCCAGCAGGATATATTTCAGAGAGGCTTCGGTTGATTTATTGTCCTTCAGGAAACCGACCAGGACATAGAAGGAGATAGCGGTAAGCTCCAGGGCAACGAAAACGGAGATTAAATCGGTTGTAGCCGCCATGAGCATCATACCCAGCGTTGCCATCAGCAACAGGGCGTGGTATTCGCCGTGAAAACGGGCAAACTTGTTGACATAATCTACAGATGCCAGAATAACCATGGCAGCAATGAAGAGGAACAGAAGTTTGAAGAACAGGGCGAAGTTGTCCACCGCCAGCATATCGTTGAAGATAGCCTGCGGGTCGCCTCCCCACATAGCGATGGCGAAGCCGGCGGATACGGCTATACCGGCTATGCTGACCACGGTAAGCAGTCCCTTGCGCCGGATGAAGAGGTCGAGCAGGATTACCGCTACGGCGGTTACAGCCAAGCTCAGCTCCGGCAGAAATAGCTCAAGATTCACAGTATATTCCTATCCTCCCCAAAAGGCGGCTATGGGTGCGATGCCGGAATTGATGACATCGGTCAGAACCATGGGATAGACGCCAACCAAAATAATGGCAACAATAAAGACGGCGCAATAGAACTTTTCCAGGTTATCGGCGTCCTTGACGCCGTTGTACTTCTTAAGCACCGGCCCGAAGAATACCCTTTGTAACAGCCACAGTATGTAGGCGGCGGCTAGGAGAACCCCCAGCAGGGAGATGATGGTATAAATATGAAGTCCGGCGACGGCGTTACTTGCGAAAGCGCCCAGGAAAACGCTGACCTCGGCGACGAAGCCGCTGGTGGCGGGCACGCCCATAGCGCCGATGCCGCCGATGGCGAATATGGCGGCTATCGCCGGTATCTGCTTGGCCAGACCGCCCAGCTTACCGATATTGCGCTCTCCGGTATTGTGTATCACCAGGCCGGTGACGGCAAACAACAGACCGGTGATGATACCATGGCTGAACATCTGGAGACTGGCGCCGACCAGGCTCAGTTCTCCCAAGGCGAAGATACCCAGCAGGACGAAGCCCATATGGCTGATACTGCTGTAGGCGATAAGTCTTTTCAGGTCGGTCTGTCTCAGTGTTACCGCCGCTCCGTAGACGATGTTGACGGTCGCTAGTGCCAGCAGTAACGGGGCGTAGAACTGGGTGGTATCGGGGAAAATGCTGAGGCAGATGCGAATCATGCCGTAGCCGCCCATCTTGATGAGCGTCCCGGCAAGGATAACGCTGACCGCTGTCGGGGCATCAGTATGGGCGTCGGGCAACCAGGTATGCAGGGGGAAGACGGGCAGTTTGACGGCGAAGCCGGCCAGGAGCAGGAGGAACATCGGGGCTATCGGCATAATCGCCTGTACCATAGCCAGGCCATCCTGGGACAGCTCTATCATATTGAGGCTGCCGGTGGCAAAGTAGAGGCTGAGGATACCGGCCAGCATTAGGGCACTGCCGAACAGGGTATAAATAACATACTTTATAGCTGAGTATTCCTTCCTGCCGGTTCCCCAGATGGAGATGAGGAAGTACATAGGGATGACCTCTATCTCCCAGAAGACAAAGAAGAGCAGTAAGTCCAGCGAGCAGAATACACCGAGGATGCTCGTCTCCAGCAGTAACAGCCAGACGAAATACTCCCGCACTCTCAGGCCCATCTTCCAGGAAATGAGAACCACCAGAAAACCGAGCAGAGTGGTCAACAGCACCATTGGCAGGCTGAGGCCGTCGACACCGACATAGTAGTGGGCGTTTATGGGGGCAATCCACAGTGCCATTTCCTCGAACTGGACTACTCCGGCCATAGCTGCCGACCGGTCAAAGGCGATAAAAAGCGCCAGGGATATGACCAGCGGAACGAGGGTGAAAACGGCGGCGATATACCTGATGAGCCTTGCTGAAAGGCCTGGTACCAGAGCGATGATAATCGCTCCGGCGACCGGTAGAAAGATTATGGTTGTCAGGTAATTAAAGTCCAATTTCAATACCTTTCATAGAGTCTATCCCGATAACAGCAGGCTGATAACAATGGCCAGTACGCCAAGAACAATAAACAGACCATATAGCTGGAGTTGCCCGCTCTGTATCCTCCTGGCGGATTTACCGGTAACCGCCACTATTTTTGCCACGCCGTCTACCGTCCCGTCGATAACCTTGCTGTCAAGGAGTTTCATACCGGCGAAGAGGTTGTTGGAGAGTAATCTCTGGCCGATAAAGTCCTCGTACAACTCGTCTATCCAGTATTTCCTGGAGAACAGGATATATAGCGGGTAGAAAAGCCGGGTAATACGCTCGGCGGAAAGCCACCTGGCGCTGTAGATGGCGTAAGCCAGCAGGATGCCGCTACCGGACATCATTAGTGAAATCCAGGGTAGCGGGTGTGCTAGAATGCCGAAGAAACCCTGGACGAAGCTGTGGCTTTCGCCGTGCCCCAGCAGGTGGCTGAAGCCGCCAGTAGCATTAAACCAGCCGGAGGCGACCGCCAGTATCGCCAGAACCACCATGGGTATGACCATAACCGGAGGCGATTCGTGGGGTTTGACACTACCCCGGTACTTGCCGCCAAAGGTCATAAATACCACGCGGAACATATAGAAGGAGGTCATAAAGACGGTAATCATAGCCAGATAAAACAGTAAAGTGTTATTTGCCAGGGCGCTGGCAAGTATTTCATCCTTGCTCCAGAACCCGGCCAGGGGCCAGATGCCGGCGATACTCAGTGAGGCGATAAGGAAGGTGGCGTATGTCCAGGGCATCACCTTGCGCAAGCCGCCCATAAAACGCATATCAAATGTCCTGGTGGCGTGGTTAACACTGCCCGCCCCCAGGAATAGCAGAGCCTTAAAAAAGGCATGATTAAACAGATGGAAGATACCGATAGCCACCCCGCCGACCCCCAGCCCCAGCATCATATAGCCCAGCTGGCTGATGGTGGAGTAAGCCAAGACTCTTTTAATATCGGTCATCACCAGTCCCATAGTGGCGGCGAAGATAGCGGTAAAGCCGCCGATGATAGCTACGGTGGACAGGGCTTCCGGCGAATGCTCAAAGAGGGGATACATACGGGCGACCAGAAAGACGCCGGCGGCGACCATGGTGGCGGCGTGAATCAGGGCGCTGACCGGGGTCGGGCCCTCCATGGCATCCGGAAGCCACGAGTGGAGAGGGAACTGGGCTGATTTGCCAGCCGCTCCCAAGAAGATGCCGATGGCAGCCCAGGTGAGGACGGTGCCGCCCAGAGTCCCGGCCACGGCTAAACCGTGGAGCTGGGAGACATCCAGGGTGCCCGTCTGGGAGAAGAGCAGCAGTATCGCCGCTAGGAAGCCGAAGTCGCCAATGCGGGTGATTATAAAGGCTTTCTTAGCCGCCTTAGCCGCCGCCGGGCGGTGGAACCAGAAGCCAATGAGAAGATAGGAGCACAGGCCGACCAGCTCCCAGAAGACGTACATCAGGAGCAGGTTGTTAGTCATGACCAGCCCCAGCATGGCGGTGGTAAAAAGGGACATATAGGCATAATAGCGGTGATAGCCGGGGTCGCCGTGCATATAGCCCTGCGAGTATATCTGCACCATAAGGCTGACGACGGTGACGACGATAAGCATTATTGCCGTTAGCATATCTATAGTCAGGCCGAAATGGATGTTGATACTGCCCTCAATAATGAGCCAGTTGAAGTCGGGGATTGATAGCTCGTGCGAGGGCACGTTAAGGAGACTCGTTAACAGCCAGAGAGATAGGCTGAGAGAGCCGGCGATGGCGCCGATGGTGATATAGCCGCTGAGCCTGGGTCTGCTACCCAGGAACGGCTTTATGATTAGCGCAGTAAGTATAAACGATATCAGAGGCAGCAGGAGGATAAGCCACACCAGCCCGTTTGGTATTGTCGTTTCCATAATTCCTTAACCCGTCACCATTTCATCAGGTCTATTTTGGTTATGTCTATCGTCTCGCGGCGGCGGTAGATGGCTATTATTATAGCCAGGCCGACTGTCGCCTCGGCGGCGGTGACCGTGATAATAAAGATGGTAAAGACCTGCCCGGTCAGCAGTGCCGGCACGATATAGCGTGAGAAGGCGACCATAGCGATGCTGACTGCCCCCAGCATAATCTCGATGCTCATCAGGATAATAACAGCGCTCCTCTTCGACAGAGCACCGTAGAGCCCGATGGCGAACAGCACCGACGATAGAATCAGAAAGTGTTCCAGTCCCAGTGACATATCTACTTCTCTCTCATAAGAACAATGGCTCCGATAATGGTCGCCAGCAGTAGAAACGCGGCTATCTCTACCGGCAGGATAAAACCGCCTTCGCCGAAGAGTTTATTCGCCAGTTCGGCGGTGGTGGGCTCGGCCGGAGGCAGGCTTACCACCTGCCACGGCGTCTTGATTACGGCAAAGATAGACACCCCGAGAAAGAGCACGGCGCTGGCCAGGACGGGCAGTTGTAGCTTGTTGGACAGGCTGCCACGCTCGACCTCCCGGGTAAGCATAATAGCCAGGATAATCAAGATGGCTATAGCGCCGACGTTAATAAGTACCTGCACCGCCGCTAGAAAATCGGCGCTCAGGATAACAAAGATGCCGGCTGTAGCCAGGAAACAGAGAATCAGGCACAGCGCCGCCCGGAAGATATTGCGCAGACGAACCACAGCCAGTGCCGCCGTTACCACAACTACAGACAGTATCCAGAAAGCTATTTCTAATCCCATAATACTTCTCTTATAAGTCCCGGTCGATAAGCAAGGTCTGCTTGGGCAGAGTCTTCTCGACCTCGGGGCGGGCATAACCGCTGGGCTTTCTCCTGTCCGGTGTCAGCAACTCCTCTTTGCTTAAAATCTGTTCGCTGAGCCGATAGGTAGCACGCTCGTAGCTATAGCCCATAAACAGGGCATCGAAGGGGCAGGCTTCGACGCATAAGCCGCAGTAGATACACGACCCGCCGTTAAGCTGGTATTTCTCCACTCCATAGACCAGGTCGCACCTGAGGCAACGCTCCGTTTCCGAAAGCGCCGACCCTTTGTCCCAGCCGAGCTCGACACCGTCGAAGCTGTTGAGCCGCCGCTGGTGCGCGATGGCGGATGTTTCAGGGCGCCACCCCTCTCTGGGGCCGCCTTCCCGGTCTATTATCTCCTCGGGCAGCGCCAGCGTTTCATCGATAATGCCACTGCCGCCGAGGTACTTGTCTATAGATATTGCCGCCTGCCTGCCGGCGGCAATAGCCTGGATGACCGTCGCCGGCCCGAGCACGGCATCACCGCCGGCAAAGGTGCCTTCCTTGGCGGTAGCCAGCGTGTCGGGGTCGACCTGGATGGTATTACCGCGGCCGGTGGCCAGGTCAAACGGGTCGGGTAGTTTGGGCCGCTGACCGATGGCGGATATTATATTGTCGAACTCTATTACGAATTCACTGCCCTCGATGGGCTCGGGACGCCGCCGTCCGCTGGCGTCTTCTGCGCCCAGCTTCATGCGGACACACTCCAGTTTTAACTCGTTGTTGTGGCTGGTTACTCTGGTTGGTGCCACCAGGAAGAGTATCTTTATACCCTCGTCCAGGGATTCCTCGACCTCCTCCGGGCTGGCCGGCATCTCGGCGCGGGTGCGCCGGTAGATGATGGTCACCTCTTTAGCCCCGAGGCGGAGGGCAGTCCGGGCCGAGTCCATAGCTGAGTTGCCGCCGCCGATAACAGCCACCCGGTTGCCCAGCCCCACCTTCTTGCCCAGTTTTACTTCTCTGAGGAAGTCTGTGCCGCCGAATATCTTGGGGTTGTCCTCGCCTTCGATACCCATCTTGATAACCTGGTGCGCCCCGATGGCGATAAAAACGGCGTCGAAGCCCTCTTCCAGGAGGCTTTCAGGGTGGTCTATTCTGGTATCGGTCTTTATCTTAACATCGCTGTTCTCTATATCACTTATATTATCGCTGAGTATTTTATCAGGAAGACGGTATTCGGGGATGCCGAAGCGCATCATACCCCCCGGCCGGGGAAGGGCTTCGAAGACGGTCACTGCGTGACCGCCGAGCTTGGCCAGGTAGTAGGCGGCGGTGAGCCCGGCCGGCCCCGAGCCGATAACCGCTACATGCTTGCCGCTGGCTGGGGCTGTTTTAGACCTTTGCTTCCACAACCCGTTGTCATTATCGACAGCGAAACGCTTGAGCATGCGGATAGCGATGGGTTCATCGATAAGCCCCCGGTTACAGGAAGACTCGCAGGGATGGGCGCAGATATAGCCGCAGACCGAGGGGAAGGGTATCTTCTCCCGGATTACAGCTACCGCCTCATCCGGTTTGCCCTGGGCAAGACAGCGGATATAGCGGGCGGCATCCACGTGCGACGGGCAGGCCTGGGTGCACGGCGCCGGTATTAGTCCCTTTTCCCCCTTGTCGGAGGTTTCTATCTCAATACAGCCGTGGGGGCAGTTCCGGGCGCAGGTATAACAGCCGATGCAGTTATCCTGAGACCAGGCGAGGACATTACCGCGAATGCGACGGGAGACGGTCAGCCTCTCCTCGGGGTATTGCGTGGTAATAGTCCGGCGAAAGAGGTGTTTTAGGGTTAGAGCCATCCCTTTAACAATGCCGTTACCGTAGTGTTTAAACCTCAACCCGGCCGCCTCCTAGCTTGAAAAACTTCGACCAGATAAGTATCAGGGCTATCATTATAAACAGGTTGGAAATAACTATCAGCCAGACCGAGGCTTCCGGCCAGAAGACGATCTGCAGGCTGGTGATAAGCAGGTTTATCAACGCCAGCGGCAGCAGGAACTTCCAGGCAAAAGCCATAACCTGGTCTATCCTCAGGCGGGGTACTGTGCCCCGTATCCAGACGATAACGAAGAAGACAGCGACCACCTTTATCACGAACCAGAGGAAGGGTGGCAGGAGGGGTCCTATCCAGCCGCCGAGGAAGAGGGTGGTGATTATGGCGGAGATGGCCAGCGCCTCAGCATATTCCATCAGGAAAAATGTCGCCCATTTCATGCCGGAGTATTCAATGTTGTAGCCGGCGACAATCTCGGAGTCGGCTTCCACCAGGTCGAACGGGGTGCGGTTCATCTCGGCTAGCGAGCAGATAAAGAAGATTAAGAAGCCCAGAGGCTGGAGCAGGATAAAGGGAACGGTCTGGGCTTCGACTATTTCGGTTAGAGATAGGGAGCCGGCAATCAGGACGACGCCGATGACGGACAGTGCCAGCGGGATTTCGTAGCTGACCAGCTGGGCTACGTCTCGCATCGCCCCGATGAGCGAGTACTTATTATTGGAGCTCCAGCCGGCCATGAAAACACCGATTGACGCCACCGAGCTGATGGCTACTATGTAGAGAATACCGATGTTGAGGTCGACCAGCAGGGCGCCGCTCTGGAAGGGGACCACGGCAAACATCATCAGCACCGGAGCAAAGGCGACTATCGGCGCCAGCCAGAAGACAAGCTTATCCCCCTTGGCGGGAACGATGTCTTCCTTGGTCAGTACCTTGATGACATCGGCTATAGGCTGGAGAAGACCGAACGGCCCGGCGCGGTTGGGTCCGAGGCGAACCTGAATACGCCCCAACAACCGGCGCTCAAACCAGATGAAGAACATAACCGTTAGCAAGATAAAGGTGATTATAATAACGCTAAAAACCAGCAGGTGCAGCCAGAAGTTGCCCGGCCAGAGAGCCTCTTGCGGTATTAACTCTGGCATTATCTGTCCACCTCGCCCAGGCAAATGTCTATACTGCCGAAGATGACTATGGCGTCAGCCAGTTTCCAGCCGATAATCATCTCCTTCAGTGCCGTCAGGTTAATCAGGGATGACGCCCTGATGTGAAAGCGGTAAGGCTTCTCCGAACCATCCGATACAAGATAGAAACCGAGCTCTCCCTTGGGGGCTTCGATGTGGGCAAAGGCTTCGCCCGCCGGCGGTCTGAACCGAAGCGGCACCTTATTCAGTACTTTGCCCTGCGGCAGTTGCTCTATAGCTTGCTCTATGATGCGGATGCTCTGGTGCATCTCTTCTATCTTTACCCGGTAGCGGTCGTAGCAGTCGCCGGCACTGCCTGTAGGGATTTCGAATTCGAATCGGTCGTAGACGGAGTAGGGGTCGGCTTTGCGGATGTCCCACTTGACGCCGCTGGCGCGGAGCACTGGGCCGCTAGCCGCGCTGTTGATAGCCAGCTTTTTGGGCAGGATGCCGATTCCCTTCGTTCGGGCTAGCAGTATCTCGTTCTCGGCTAAAAGCTGGTCGTATTCAGCGATGAAGCCGGGCAGGCGGTTGAGGAACTTCTTCAGGGCGGGCAGGAACTCGTCGGGGATGTCGTGGCTGACCCCGCCGAAGCGCATATAGTTATAGAGGAGGCGCTGACCGCAGACCATCTCGAATAGGTCGACAATCCTTTCCCTTTCCCGGAACATATATAAAAATGGGGTTTGGAAGGTGCCTAGGTCGTTAGCCAGAGAGCCGATGGCAATTAGGTGGCTGACGATGCGCTGTAGCTCGGCCATGATGACACGCAGGTATTCGGCTCGCTCCGGCACCTGTATTCCAGCCAGCTTCTCGACCGCCATAACATAAGGCAGGTTATTACTCATAGAGGTGATATAATCCAGCCGGTCGGTAAAGGGGATGTTCTGCTTGTAGGTGCGCCCCTCAGCCAGCTTCTCGATACCCCGGTGGAGGTAGCCGAAAACCAGCTCGATGTTAACGATAACCTCGCCATCTAGGGTAGCCCGCATGCGGAAGACGCCGTGGGTGCTAGGGTGCAGGGGTCCCAGGTTAATAACAAAAGGCTCGGTCTTAAGCGCCATCGGTAAAGTCCTTTCGCAGTGGATGCCCCGGGAACCCCTCCCAGAGGAAGATACGCTTCATATTGGGGTGACCGTCGAACCTTATCCCCATAAGGTCGAAGATTTCACGCTCCTGGAGTTCAGCCCCCCGCCACAGGCTGACCACAGAGGGGGCGGTGGGGGCTTCTCTATCATGACACCTGGTCTTTATCACCAGGCTGTGGTTGTGTTTCAGTGACACGAGGTGGTAGACCAGCTCGAAATAGTCGCGGTAATCGACGGCGGTGATATGGACGAGATAGTTAAATTCAAGCCCGGGCTCTGTCTTGAGGAAGGAGGCAATGTCGAACAGGGACTCGCTCTTAACCAGCAGGCTGTTCTGGTCTGCCTCGATGATGCCTGTGGTAAAAATCCCTTTCAGTCTGGCGGCTATTTCGCTAGCGGCAAGGGCTAGTGTCATTGCTTACCCTCGGTGAAGCTACTTCTCTTTTTTACTTTCTGGTGCAACATCAGTATCCCGTGAAGAAGGGCTTCGGGGCGCGGTGGGCAGCCGGGTATATAGACATCCACCGGCACTATGCGATTATAGCCTGGCACAACCGAGTAAGAGCCCTTGAAAACACCGCCGCTGATGCCGCACGCCCCCATGGCTATTACCCATTTCGGCTCGGCCATCTGGTTATAGAGCCTTTTTATCGGGGGTGCCATCTTCCAGGTTAGGGTGCCGGCGGTAATCATCAGGTCGGCCTGGCGTGGTGAGGCGCGGAGTATTTCCATGCCGAATCGGGAAATGTCGAAGCGAGACGCGGCGGTGCTTATCAGCTCAAAGGCACAGCAGGCGGGGAAGGAAATCACCGGCCACATCGATGAGCGTCTTGCCCAGTTGAGGACGGCGTCTACCGTGGTCAGCAGCACGTTCTGGCGCAGTTCTTCCTCCAACCAGCCGTCCGGGTCGGGAATAGCCGTGAGGCTATTCTCCTTAAGCTCTTCTATTACCTTGCCTTCGTAGCTATCGAGCTCGGTGTCGGAGTAGATATACTTCTTCTCTACTTCCATTCAAGGACCTTCTTTCGCCAGGCATATACGTAACCGATAATAATAATGAATATAAAGACAAGGATGGTTATAAAGCCGGATACCCCCAGTTGCCTGATCTCGACCGCCCAGGGGTAGAGAAAGACCACCATAACATCAAGGGCGATGAGCATCAGGGCATAGAAGTAGTAGCGGAAGTTGAATTGAACCCATGACCTGCCGATGGTCTCCATACCGCATTCGAAGGGGGTAGCCTTTACCGGGTTGGGCTTTCTGGGTACAATCTTGAGTAATCTGAGAAGAACGGGGAGAATAACCAGTAGAGAGGCAAAGAGTATGGCAATTACCGCAAACAGCGCAATGTAACCAAAGTTTTCTAGCAATTACCTGCTCCTTTGGGCTGTTTGGTTTACTAGAAATAAAGGGTGGGTAAGTATACCAATTCTAAGTTTTTTAAGCAAGTAGATTATCTTACGGGTACGGTGAAATGTCTATACTTTATATGGTTGAGGGATTTTTCTGGGTGGGGAGGGCTGTGTTGACAAAGAGACGATTTGGGGCTAGACTTCAAGTCCGGGACACAAGGAGGTGAGGCATGAAAATAGTAGTCATTGGTATGGGGCAGTGTGGTGGTCGGATCGCCGACGAGTTTGCCCGGCTGAGTAGGAGGGCGCACAGCCTGCGCGGTATTGACATAATAGTCGATTCCTTTGCCGTCAATACCGACTCGACCGACCTGGTCGGGATACATACCATAAGCCCTGACTACCGGCACAGGATACTTATCGGTGTCGGTACCACCCACGGTCACGGTGTCGCCAAGATGAGCGAGGTCGGCGCCGAGATAGCCAAAGAGGACGCCGATAAGGTTCTCGATGCCATAAAATCGGCACGACAGCTATTCGAATCGGATGCCTTCTTGTTGGTTGCCGGAGCCGCCGGAGGCACCGGCTCGGGGGCGACGCCAATACTAGCCAAGTTTCTGAAGGAGCGCTATGCCGATAAACCGGTCTACGCTATACTGGTCCTCCCCTTTGAGCATGAAGAGATGACCGAGGAAAGAGCCCTCTACAACACGGCGGTATGCCTTAAATCCACCTATCAAATAGCCGATGCCGTTATCCTTATTGAGAACCAGCGATATGTCAGAAAGGACTACTCGTTACAGAGCAATATAACGAAAATAAATCAGCTGATAGCCGAGCCCTTCTTTGACCTGCTGTGTGCCGGCGAAGAGAAGAAGGTGAAGCATATCGGCGCCAAGGTGCTCGATGCCGGGGATATAATACAGACACTATGTGGCTGGACGGCTATTGGCTACGGCGAGATAAAACTACCGCTTATCACCTTCCCCACGGACTGGGGGCGGGACTTCCGCAAGCGGGGTAACCGGACCCATAAGGGTATCGAGGCAATGGATCAAGCCCTCAGCGACCTGTCGGTCGGGTGCAATCCCCAGGATGCCCATAGAGCCCTGTACCTGCTTTCCGCCCCGATCAAAGAGATGAACATGGAGCTGGTCAAGGAGTTAGGCGACTATCTCAAGAGTTTTGCTCCGCAAGCCGTTATTAGAAATGGGGACTATCCCCGGGAGAAAGGCTTGCTGGATGTTACCGTGATACTATCAGAGATAAGCGATATAGCCAAGGTAAGGGAATACTATACCAGGTCTTCCGAATTGGCCAAGGAACTCAAGGTAAGAGCCAGGAATAAAGAAAGTAAAGCCGGATTGGCGGAAGAAGCCGGCAAGGATGTACCGACGCTGCTCTAAAAGCTAAGGTCTATGCCAGATAAATAGTCGAATCGGTTTTCTGAACGTCTGGCGATAGTGATAACGACAATGGCAGAGCAGATTAGGCTGTATATCGGCACCTCGGGCTGGTCTTACCCCAGGGGCGAGGGCACCTGGAAGGGCTATTTCTATCCCGGTGGCAGGATTGACGAGCTCGGCTACTACAGCCAGTTTTTCAATACGGTAGAGATTAACAGCTCCTTCTACAGCCCACCGGACCCGGAGCGAGTCCGCAAATGGGCTCATAGAGTGCCCGATGGCTTTCTCTTCACCGCCAAGCTGTGGCAGAAGTTCACCCACCCCGGGATGTATGAGCAGGCTACGGGTATTGATGCCACCATATCACAGCGGGACGTCGATGTCTTTAAGAAAAGCCTTGAGCCGCTGGCGGGACGGGGTAAACTGGGGGCGTTGCTGGCTCAGTTCCCGCCGAGCTTTAAGAACGATGGTTTCGGGCGGCAGATATTGGCCGCCTTAAGCAAGACCTTTGCCGAATACAGGCTGGCGGTAGAGCTGAGGCACAACAGCTGGAGCGACGACCCGGATACAGCCCGACAGCTTGCCGCAAGCAATACCGCCTGGGTGCAGATTGACGAGCCGAAGTTCAAATCCTCAATAGCCCGGGAGGTGCCGCTAACCTCGGACATAGCCTACTTCCGCTTCCATGGGCGCAACGCCGAGAACTGGTGGCGGGGGGATAGCGAAACCCGCTATAAATACCTCTATTCGGATAATGAAATACAGGAGCTATCGCAGAGGGTGAAGTCAGCCAGCCAGCAGACCAGGCTGACCTTCGCCTTCTTCAACAATCACTGGCAGGGCTATGCACCCCGTAATGCGGTCAGCATGATTAAAGCCCTGAGGCTGCCGTCTAGAGAGCCTACCCTGATAGGTGATATTGACAAGCCGGAGGACGGGGAGTGAATAGCTATTATTCAGCGGGTAGTGAATAGAAGGCGACCCCCAGTACCCCCGTGCCGATGGCGTAGCCGATGATGGGGCTGACCTCGGTGAGGAATAGCTCTTTACAGTCAAACTCGTCTGAGATGCGTTGCTTGAGTTTCTCTCCTTCATCAGGTATGGCAGTATGCATCACGGCAGCGTGGACCGGCCGGTCGCCTACCTTACGCCTCATGTTCTCGATGAGACGTTCCACACCACGTTGTCTCGTCCTGACCACGCCAAACAGGTGCACCACTCCGTCAGAGATGGTCAGCAGTGGTTTGACTCCCAGCGCCGTGCCTAACTGGGTGGCGATTTTTGGTATTCGTCCCGTGCGGTAGGCGTGGCGGATAGTATCTAGGGTGAGAAACATATGAGCGTGTTCCCTTACCTTGCTGGCTGTTCTGATGACATCATCCAGCTCTTTGCCCTGGGCTGCTGATTGGGCTGACGCTAGAGCGATGAGACCCTGAGAGGCGGTGGCGGTCATAGAGTCCATTACTGTAATAGTAGCTTGGGGATTCTCCTGTTTCATTGTGTCTTTGGCCAGGCAGGCTACGTTGAAAACGGTGCTGAGCTTGGAAGAGACGGTGATGCACAGTATATCTTGCCCCTGGTTGATTATTTCCCGGAAGAGGTTGATGTAGTCATTGGGGGAAGACGGAGCCGTGGAAAAGGAGTCCGGCTCTTTCTCTAAGAGCCGGTAGGCTTCGGCGGTACTGAGATCGACACCGTTACTGTAGACCCTTTCCCCGAACAATATTTTTATGGGAACGACCCGGATTCTGTATTGAATAGCCTGCTCTTTGGGCAGACAGGCGACACTATCGGTAACAACGGCGACCTTATTCACCATAGCCTCCTTTAGTGGTTTGGGTATTGATTATAGCATACCCGGAAGGGGTGTGGGGAGGTGGGCTCTTTTGATGGAGTTTCGGCTACCCAAGATTTGCATTAAAGAGTGAATACTGCTTAAATTAAGTGGCTGGACTATTGTATCTATGGTAGAATTGGGGGAAGGAAATGACAGGCCTTTTTGATACGTATAATCGGCGCATAAATTACATGCGCATCTCGGTCACCGACCGCTGTAATATGCGTTGTATCTACTGCACGGCGAGGTCGGTGCCACGCCTGTCACACGATGACATTCTACGCTACAAGGAAATCCAGAGGATAGTTAAAGCGGCGGTCGGGTTGGGGATGAAGAGCCTGCGCATAACCGGGGGCGAGCCTCTGGTCAGGGCTGACCTCAGCGCCCTGGTAGAGTTGCTATCACGGGTGGAGGGCATTAGTGATATCTCGCTCACCACCAATGGTGCCCTGCTCGATAAATATGCCGATGAGCTTAAAGATGCCGGTCTTAAACGGGTTAACATAAGCCTCGATTCGTTTAAGGCGGATAGGTTCAAGTATATTACCGGCACCGATAAGATTAAGGACGTGCTAAGAGGAATAGAGGCGGCCAAGAAAGCCGGGCTGGACCCGGTGAAGATAAATATGGTTGTCATCAAGGGCATAAACGAAGATGAGGTTGTCGACTTTGCCCGGATGAGTATCAGTGAAGGGTGGCACGTCAGATACATTGAGTATATGCCGTTCGTTGATATCGAAGCCGAGGGGAGCAGGGTGGTAGCCGTCGGCGACATATTAACCTTAATCCAGAAATCGCTGGGCAAGATGGAGCCGTGCCTGCCGACGAAGGGCAACGGCCCGGCAAAGTACTATCAATTGCCGGATGCCGAGGGCACGGTGGGCTTCATCGGGGCGGTAACCGATTGTTTCTGTGCCAACTGTAACCGCTTTCGCCTGACCGCTGATGGCGGGCTGAGGCCCTGTCTGCTTGAGGATGATGAAATAGACATCAAGGGACCACTGCGCCGTGGCGCCAGCCTTGAGGAACTGGCAAGATTGATGCAGGAAGCGGCTAATATGAAAAGAGAGAGGCACCGCCTGGGCAAGGAGTTCGTCCCGGGTAAACGGCAGATGTGGCAGATTGGCGGCTGAGGCATGCGGTTTATTAAAGACAGGTAGTTTATTAAGGTAGTTTATTAAGGTAGTTTATTATGGAAGAGCTAAGCCATGTCGGCTCCAGCGGTGAAGCCAGAATGGTTGATGTCTCCGCCAAGGGTGATACGGTTCGTGAGGCGGTGGCTACCGGCGGCGTCAGGATGAAGCCGTCGACACTGGAGAAGATCAGGCAGAACCAGCTTAAAAAGGGGGATGTTCTGGCGGTAGCCAGGGTAGCCGGGATTATGGCCGCCAAGAGGACGCCTGACCTGATACCCCTGTGCCACACGATACTGGTCAGCGATATTAGCGTCAGTTTTGACTATATCGGCTCGGACTTTATCAGGATAACGGCAACGGCAAAGAGTACCGGCAAGACCGGGGTGGAGATGGAGGCTATGGTCGCCGCCTCGGTAAGCGCGCTGACTATCTACGATATGTGCAAGGCTGTTGACCGGGGCATGACCATTGAGCAGGTGTGTTTAGAGAGCAAGAGCGGCGGCAAGAGCGGGATGTATGAAAGAAGGTAAGATAGAAATGGCAAAGATAATTGCTGTCTGTATCAGCAACAAGAAGGGCTGCAAGAAGAAAGCGGTAGCCGAAGGCATCCTGAAAAAGGGTTATGGCATAGTCGGAGACGCCCATGCTAACAATGATAGCCACCGCCAGGTGAGCCTGCTGGCTATGTCAAGCATTGAAAAGATGCGCAAGATGGGTGCTGAGGTGGGGCCTGGAGACTTCGCCGAAAACCTGACTATAGAAGGTATAGAGCTGTTTACGTTGCCCGTCGGCACGCACTTGGACATCGGTGATGATATTGTTCTAGAAATGACCCAGATAGGCAAACAGTGCCACGAACATTGTGCCATCTTCAAGCAGGTCGGCACCTGCGTTATGCCGGTTGAAGGAGTTTTCACAAAGGTGATAAAGGGTGGCATGGTGAAGGTAGGAGACAAACTAAAGATAGTATTGAAAAGTTAATAACGTATGATTATGCTTCCTCAGTAGCTATACTGGGGAAGAAGATATAAGAAGGTATGTCTTGTGTTTGCTAGCACTGGCTGGCGTTATCTGGTAGCTTCCCTGACCAGGTGTCCAATTTCAGGCAGGATTATCCTTTCCATAGCTAGCCTTGTTGCTTCCACCGAGCCCGGCAGGCAGATGATGACCCTCCCCCTGACCACACCGGCCATTGCCCGGCTCATAATACTGCCGGTGCCTATCTCCTGATAGGTAAAAAAACGAAAGAGCTCGCCGAAGCCATCCAGTTTTTTGTCCAAGATTGGGGTTATCGTCTCTATAGTGATATCCAGGTGGCTGGCGCCGGTGCCGCCGCTGGTGATGATAACTTGAAGGCTTTCATCCTCAAGGAGCTGGTCTAGCTTCTTGAGGATTGATTCGGCATCGTTTTTCAGGATAGAGAAAGAGATTACCTTATGGTTGTTCCTCTCGAGCGCCTGCGTAATCAGTTTACCGGACTCATCATTTTGTTCGGTTCTGGTGCCGGAAATGATAATAACGGCACAGGTCGCGCTTCTGGGTGATTTGTGTTTGTGCTCTTGGTATCCCATTGTATCCGACTTACTTCTTGATTGGACTATGGTACTTAGAGGGTTTATTATACCCTTACTTTATGTATAAGACAATATTGATGCTGACTGGTTGAGTTTCTGTGAGATTGAGTATATTATTAGACTGTTTGTTGGAGGTGAGCCATTGCATAAGAGAATACTTGTACCGCTAGATGGTTCGGAGTTTGCCGAGGCAATATTCAATTACGCAAGGAGTCTTACCTGTAGCCTGAAGGGTATCGAGATGGATTTACTCCATGTTTACAGCCCGGATGAGCGAGGGCTGATACCGAAACATCGGGCATATATTGAGTGGGCAGCGGATGTTATCAGAAGCCAGCCAAAAAAGGGTAGGAGTGGAGCCAGGCCAGAGACCAGAGAGATAAAGGTGCGAGGCGAGCTGGCGACGGGCAAACCGGCTGATGAAATACTGCGTTATGCTGATAAGAATGGCATTGACCTGATTCTTATGGCGACCCATGGCCGCTCCGGGATTAACCGCTGGGCGATGGGGAGCGTTGCCTATAAAGTATTACGTGCCGCCAAGGTTCCTGTCTGGCTTGTTCGAGAAGGGATTGCTGAGGAAATTATCGAGGATAAAATACCTGAGAGAAAAATACTGGTTCCGCTGGACGGTTCCAAGCTGGCTGAATCGGTATTGCCATATGTCGAGTCACTGGCGAAACAGTGGGATAGCGGGCGAGTAGAAATAGTCCTGCTCCGGTCTTACCAGCCCCCGGTGGTATCATCGGACTACCCTTCCGATATGCCGCTGAGCTGGGAGGAGCATGTAGAGCTGGAAGCGGCTAAGTGCAAGCTGGTGGTTGGTCTCTACCTAGCTGAGGTAGAGAAACGGTTTAAGGAGACCGGCCTTGAGATACAAAAGGAAGTCCCGCTGGGCAAGCCGGCTGAGGAGATTATTAAGTATGCTATCAACAATCGTGTTAGTCTCATTGCCATGATAACCCATGGCCGCTCCGGTATAAGTCGCTGGGCTTACGGCAGTGTCGCCGAGGAGGTTATGCTGGGGGCCTACACCCCGGTTCTTCTGGTGAGAGCGTAGCAGCCTGGTGGTGGGCATTTATAGATACTTATTAGTGGCTATCGAACTACCTATAGTCGAAAAATAAAGCTTTGCGGGTGTAACTCAGCGGTAGAGTGCTTGCTTCCCAAGCAAGACGTCGAGGGTTCGAATCCCTTCACCCGCTCCACAAAGCCAGGCGACGACTTGCCTAGGTCTAAGAGGTAAAGCTAAATCAAAGCTAAAGGCGACGACTTGCATAAGTTAAGAAGTAGAGCTGTAGTAAAGCTGGTAGCAAAAAGCTGGCAATAATACCTGTATAAGTCAAAAATAAAAATTGGGATAACCGACTAATGAAAGGTGAAACACAATACAAACATCGGACTCCGTGACTTAGTAGAGGGTTTTCACTCACAGATGGCTCAGCCAGTTTCTTATCTCCCTGGCGGTAAATTCTGTGCCATTATCTGAGCGGATATGCTCCGGTATACCTCGGAGAACGAACAGATTAAACAACTGGTCGATAACATCCCCAGAGGTAATGCGACGATCTACCAGCATAGCTAGGTATTCCCTGGTGTATTCGTCTATAATGGTCAGTATCCTGAAAGATCTGCCATTGGATATCCTTGATTTTACGAAGTCATAGCTCCACACATGGTCCTTATGCTCGGGTCTCAGCCGAATA
>DAOUDM010000010.1:0-30774 GCA_034431095.1 Dehalococcoidales bacterium
AGAGGGCACCAGTGTCGAGTTCGACTTGGAAAGGGGACCTAAAGGACATCGGGCGGTGAATGTAAGAGTGGGGGGTCCATTCCACAGGAAAGAAGGAGGTAGAACAATGGAAGCATATTGTATGAAGTGCCGGGCCAAGAGGGAGATGAAGGATGCTAAGGCGGTAACCATGAAGAATGGGAGGCCGGCAACGCAGGGCATATGCCCGGTATGTGGCACCAAGATGTTCAGAATTGGCAAGAGTTAAGGCTCATATTCCGAAAATCTGGATTAGAAAGGAGGCTGTAAGATGCGATACCTCGTAACCATGAAAAACGTTGAAACCGCTATGCCGCCCTCCCCCGACCAGATTATCCCGTTTATGGAAAATATGGTTATTCCTAACCACGAAGCTTTGACTAAGCTGGAGGCAGAGAGGAAAATCCTGGCTGCAGGATGCCTGGTTGGGAAGAGGGCTAATGTGTTTATCGTGGAGGCGGCATCCAACGAGGAGTTACATCAGTTATTGATGAGCTTGCCCATGTTTTCTATGCTTGAAATTGATGTGACTCCGCTAACGAGCGCTGAAGTTTGCTGTGCAAACATTCGTCGAAATCTGGAGCGTCTCAAGGCAGCCCCACACTAATGAATACTGTCATGGTGGTATAGGAGCCATAACGCCCCTCACGTTTCAAAACCAAACGGGCGTATTAAATCGCTTAATTCTGTGTTGTAGCTCATTGCATTAGGTCAAATACTTGGCACTATAGGAAAATCGGACAAAATGCTTAGGTTGTCATATTAGGTAGCAAAGTAGCAGTTGTTACCTCAATTGCACATTATGGACATTTGTTGCTTGAATAGATAATTGGCTACTACAAGATTACCTTCTCAGCCTTCTATGGACAGCCTCACTCTCCAGTTCCCTGATAGCATCGGCGGCAATCCAACGGGCAGCCTTTGAATTGGTCTGCTGTATTTCCTTAGCGGTATCTATTGCAGCTTTGTTTAGATTTCGATTCCTTTTACCTATGTTTCTTAAAGCCCAATTAACGGCTTTCTTAACGAAGTTACGTTCGTCCGTTGCGCTTTGCTTTATAATCGTAAGCAATCCGAAGAATTTCTCATCCCCGCCTTTCTTATCATGCCAGGCAAGACAAGCTACTAGTGAGAAGGCTGTTCTTTTTACAAATTCTTCTTCCCGGTTTGACCAGTCGTTGATTTTCTTCAAGACTAGTGGTGATTTCTCAAAAAGATTCATGCATACTTGGTCACAGACATCCCAGGAGTTAATATCCTTTACCCAATCCTCCATTTGTTCCTCGGTTAGCTTATCTGGATCATCTACCATTGCCGCTAGAATTCTTGCTTCAGCTATCCCCGTTTGCCACAGCTCTAAGGCAAGTTCATGGCTCTGCCCCGTTTCTCTAGCTAATTTTCTCAGTTCGGGAACCGATACCCCTAGCCTTCTTTCAATCGCTATTCCGTATCTTGCCATTCCCTCAAGCTGATCAGGTTTGGCTTTATTCTTAAGTCTCTCTAGTACATCTTCCACGGAAGCCATGGTTATCTCCGATCATAGTCATTGTTATCTCCGAGTATAGAACTAATAAAAGAACCTATCAAATTCTGAGAGAGCCGTCTCTCGTGTCCGGCTTCGTTTACAAACTGACCATGATTACGATGGGAAAAGGAAGAGAATCTGGCTGGGTTTTCAAATATGACAAAGGCCCTTTTTGTTTAGCATCCAACAAAACGCCCTTTTGCTGGATGCTCTCGGCGGGGATTGAAACAAATCTGGTTCGGGTGTAAAATCCTCAGTACAGGTAGTCATTATTGGAGCCCTGTACTAGAGGTGGGGATTTGGGCGTAAGATTACTAATAGGTATTCTAGTCATCATGCTTCTAGCTGCTGGCTGTGTCCAGGGAGTGGTGGAAACGACACCGGCTCCAACCGAGACAGCCTCACCAACAGGGACACTGCCCACAACGACAACACCTGAGCTACAGCCCAAGTCTGTGGGCTTGGACATTCTAAGCCATAGCTCATACATTAGGTACGCGAGTTATGTGAGTTGGCCTTCCGGCAAGCGCTACAAGGTAATTTCTACAATGTGGTCGGTGAAATTCAGAATCCTAGCTCGGTAAGTGTAAGGTTAGGTGAGGACAGGATGGAGGCTAACTTCTATGACGCAGATGGCTCCGTTATCGACGCCGATCTTGTAATAAGACATAAGTTTGCTGAGGAAGAAATACTGCCCCCAGGAGGGAAATGGCCCTTCAGATTGATTCTCCTTGATGAGGAGGCAAGCCAAAGGGTTGTCAGCTATGAATTGCTGGCCAAGGGTTATGAGACAACTGAGATGCCTCGCCAGGCAGAGGTTCTTAGCTATGGCTTGTTCCAAAATGCCAACTTAAAACTTATCGGCGAGGTTAGAAATGCAACCAGCGACAACGTCAATGTCCGAATAATAGCCCTATTTTATGATGAAAAGGACACTGTAATAGCCGCTCAAGAATTCTTTGCGGCTCTCGTGCTAAGACCCGGTGAAAAGGGGCCATTTTGGCTATTGCCTGTGCCCACAGAGGCTCCGGGCGAAATAGACAGATGTGAGCTTATTACCAGGTGCGAGGCAACTGGTATAATGCCCTATAGGGAATTTGAAGTCTTAAATGTGGTTTACCAGGAAGGGCCTAAGTGGAAGTGGGATGCTATCACAGGCGAGGTCAGGAATATAGGCCAGCAGAGTGTCACCTATATCTGGGTATATGCCACATATTACGACGCTGAAGGAAAGGTAATTTATTATAGCCTGTCGCCGGTTGAACCTGAAACACTTGGACCCGGTGAAACAGGCTCATTTGAGCTTATAGCCCCATCACCACCTTGGCAAATGCCCAACTATGCACTTCTAGTTAAAGCCTCTCCTAGCTAGCGGCTTCTTACTGCCCCCTTGAATCATACTATTTATGCTAGGCATTCATAAGATGCTGAACAAAGCGCTATAAAGTGCAATGCGGTAACAACATACTGGATTGTTTAGTGGAAGAGCACAACTAATGAGCTATTTTCTTTTGGCACCCGCGGCAGGCCTTCCTTTTCGTTTGAGCATCTTTTGACGCAGTGGTCCCGCAAACAAACTTTCGTCGAACGCTTCTCCTTGACTGCAAAACCTGAACCCCCTATGATAAGCCCAGTAGACATTTCTTCATAGGAGGTTTATGCCATGGCGGACATCATGCGGCGTATCGAGTATTACTATACTGTGGTCCCCAATCGGACTGGAGCGGGTGATAAGGTTTTCAATGCACTCAAGGCAGGGAGTGTCAATCTGATTGCCCTCAATGGTTTCCCAACGAGCACGCGGCATGCTCAACTCGACCTCGTGCCATCCGACCGAGATGCCTTCCTTGCGGCAGCACAAAAAGCAGGGATCAAGCTGGTGGGGCCCAAGGTTGCTTTCCTGATCCAGGGCGAGGATCGCGTAGGTGCTGTCGCCGACATACTTAGCAGGCTGGGACAGGCCCGAATTAACGTCACAGCCATGCAAGCCATTTCTACTGGCGCAGGGCGTTATGGAGCCATCCTCTGGGTCAAGCCAAGCAACGTCGGTAAGGCTGCCCAAGCATTGGGTATCTCTTAAGGTATAGAGAACAATCATCTCAGGCATGTTATCCTGCATTTCTGCTAGTGGCCACCTCCGATGAGAGGTGACAGGGAGCTACGGCTGGGTGATAGCATACGCCAAGAAGGACTGCAAAGACCGTACACTCTAGATTAATACTGTGTCTGGCTGGGAGACACTCTAAGTTATGCGATAGAGTGTCAACAGGCTTTTGCATCTTTGGTCAGTGGCAACCATCCGAAGTTTTCAATATCTAATTCCAATAATCTCGATCCGGCAGGCAACAAACCGAGTTTTGTTATCTTGTAGACGTCTTTTCTCCTAGGTGCGGATCGCCCTCGGCTCGCAAATCTTCTTCAATCACCTCCATGCGGATAGAGACAAACTCATCACACGGCTGCAAGAACCCGCCTTAGTTGCCTAGGCATTTATTTTCTAATTCTAACTTGCTAGACTTCGCCTGAGCAGTCGCAATGACAACATATTTCGGGAGGTGAGGAGTAATAAAAGTCAAAGATAAATACGATGTCATAGTCATTGGCGCCGGCATAGGCGGCTTAACCTGTGGTGCCTTGCTAGCAAAAGAAGGGCTAAGTGTACTGGTGGTTGAGCAAGCACTACAGTCCCGGTGGTTGCTGTACTTCCTTCCAGCACAAGGGCTTCACCTTCGATGTCGGAACTGACTTGTTCCCAAGAGCAGGGAGAGACGGGGTGATCTGCGGCACACTGGAGACATTGGGGCTCAATGATGAGATTGAATTCATTGAGCTTACTTCTCCTACCAGGATTGTTGGCGGCGACTATGATCTCCCGCTGATGCCCCTCGAAGGTCTTGCTAATGGATTGAAGAGAATATTTCCTGACGAAGGCACAAGTATTGATGCGTTTGTTCAGGATTGTAAAGCCTTCGTCCCTGAGCTACTAGCGTTGGCGGAACCGGCTCCTGACCTGCTGGGCTTTAGGGGCAAGATGGGGCTTATGATAAGGTTTCTGTTCAAATCCCCTAAAATGAGGAGGTATGGCGGGATGTCTTACCGGCAGGCGCTAGCCTCATTCTTCAAGGAGCCAAAGTTGATGGCAATTCTGGGCGCAGTCCTCGATTACGATCTTGGGTGGGCAGCCACTAGCCAGATGCTAATAGGTTTCCCTGGATTTTTCTATTACTCCAAGGGAGGAGCTCAGGCACTAGCAGACGTCTTTGCCAAGGGAGTGACAAAACATGGCAGGGAGCTAGCCTTCAAGGCTACGGTCACCAAGATTTTAGTCCAGGATGGTAAAGCGGCTGGTGTTGAACTGGCAGATGGTAATAAGATCAGCTCACGCTATATCGTTTCTAACATTGATGGTAGGCAGACTTTTCTCCAACTAATTGGCAAGCAACATCTAAGTCCTAAGTTTGTAAAAGAACTGAAAGAGACACGGTTAACAGAACCCACTTTTCTGGTCTCCCTCGGGGTGGATATGGACCTTAAGGCAATGGGCTTTGACGGAACCACAATTGTTTATAACCGCAGCGACAATATCGATGATCCCTGGAGTGGCGACTCCGAGAGGTGCTCGCTCTGGATAATGATGCACTCGCTTCGTGACCCTTCCCAAGCCCCTGAAGGGATGGCTACCGTGCAGATTATGACACCGTTTCCTTATAATTATATGGACTACTGGAAGCGGGAAACGGATGGCACCCGGGGTAAGGAATATACAGAGCTAAAAGAAGCACTGGCTGATAAATTTATCGCCGCAGCAGAAGAGATTATCCCCCAGCTTTCTAAGCACATCGTCTGCAAAGATATTGCCACCCCTTTAACCTTTGAACGCTACACCTTGAACAGCGAGGGGGCATCTCATGGTTGGTTCCCTGCTCCAGGGGCCAAGATGCACAGCCAGAAAACGCCCATCAAAAACCTCTACCAAGCAGGACACTGGACATTCCCTGGCTTCAGTATATTCTCAGTTGTTTTATCGGGAAGGAACGCTGCTCAATTAGTTCTTAAAGACATGCGATGAGGCTTAGCAACCGCAGTAAAAGAGGACAGCGACCTCAGGTCAGAATGACTACCTTTATATGTTGGTGCATTGAATTGGGCGGAGAAACGCTGGGGCAATAGTTCCCAAGAGGAAATAATTTATTTATGAGGACGAAGATAACAGAAGCAACCGTTACAGTAGGCTACCAGACAATGGAAATCATCTATCACGCTGAGGAGCCTATCACACCAATTGAATAGGTAACAGGACAGGTATTGAAGGTTTTCATGTTGAACAACTCAATGATAAGGAGACGCAGGGGCAGGTCAATAGTAATATAGTAACGTGATGAGTTATTTGCCCTTTACAATACTGGCTAGTTAGCTAGGATTTTGTAAATATTAGTAATTCATACGTTTAAACTTATATGATATGGATGTTAAGTAGTATAAATATGATATATATGATATACTACACATATAATATAGATACCTTGGGACTAGAAGGAGGGGCATAATGAAAGCTAAATTCGACGAGACGCAAACCCCAATATTCTATGGTTCGACGACAGTTGGTGAGCGGGGACAGGTGGTCATACCGGCTAAGGCACGAAGGGATATGAATATTACACCGGCTACCAAGCTACTGGTAATGGGTGGTGGCGCACATAAAAACGTTCTGATACTGGCCAAAGCCGAGTACGTGACAGCCTTAATGACCAAGATAACTGATATGGTAGCCCAGTTTAAAGATAAAGCTTGATACCGGCACAGAGCTAACAAATTATACCAATTAACAGATGTTTAAAGGCAGAGGAGGTCTATTTCTGTGAGCTGGCTTACAAAGATTGCGCTGAAGAAGCGGTGGTTGACGTTTCTTATTGTAGCCCTGGTTACCGGAGCTTCCATCTGGGCTACGTTAAATATGAAGATGGAGCTTATCCCAGATATCGATTTCCCGGTAACCAGTGTTATTGCTGTATACCCTCAGGCAAAGGCTGAGGAGGTAATGGATAAGGTGGCCATACCTATTGAAGGAGCGATATCGGGTATAGATGGCTTAAAACAGCTTGTATCCACCTGTACTGAAGGCAGCTCCTTCACCTTTGCCGTGTTTGACTACGGTACCAATATGGACGAGGTAAATAGCATCATCAGCCAGAGGCTGGATGAACTGGATCTCCCCGAAGAGGTACGGAATGTGCCAGATCAGATGCCCCAGCTGGAAACTAATCCCCGGCTCTATGCCATTGATATAAACATGATGCCCCTGGTGATGTTTGGCCTAAGCGGGGATCTACCCGCCGACCAGATAAATGAGATCGCAGCCACCGAATTTATACCCAGACTGGAAGCCATCGAGGGTGTCTACCAGGTAGGGATGGATGGCATAAGCGCCGATAAGGTTCTGGTTTCACTAGATGTCAATAAGATAAACGAGTACGGCATATCGGTTTCCCAGGTGGCCGGGCTGCTGGCTATGCAGCAGTATAGCAGCCTGGACCAGATTAGGGATGCCGGATTGGGAGCGGGTAGCCTGTCGCTCGGGGACATCGCCGAGATAGAAATAGGACCAGCACCGGGCACGGCCATTAACCGAACCAACGGCAGCCCCAGCGTTGGTATAAGTATCATAAAAGACGCTGAGGCCAACACCGTCTCGGTGGCCAATGCCGTAACCGAAGAGATTGAAATGATCAAGGATTCTCTGGGTGGGGAGGTGGAGGTGGTCATCATACTAGATCAGTCGGAGTTTATTGAGACCAGCATCAGCGAGCTGTTGCGTGAGGCCATAATTGGCGGCGCTCTGGCAATTGTTGTCGTCTTTCTATTTTTAATGGCCTTCCGGGCTTCACTGGTTATTGCCATATCAATACCGCTTAGCATACTTGTCGGTTTTCTGGTGATGAGTAGCTTTGGTTTAACGATTAACATCCTTACCCTTAGCGCCATGGCTATTGCCGTGGGGCGCGTAATCGACGACAGCATTGTTGTCCTGGAGGTTATCTCCCGAAATCTGAAGCAGGGCCAGGGCTTCAAAGAGGCAGCCTTAAACGGCGCCAGGGAGGTAGCTGCACCGGTAACCTCGGCAACACTGGCTACGGTGGTTATCTTCCTGCCGCTGGCCTTTGTTGGCGGGATTATGGGCGAACTGTTTCTTCCCTTTGCCCTGACGGTTACCTTCGCCCTTATAGCTTCACTTTTTGTAGCCCTAATGGTAATCCCGCCTTTGTGCAACTTCAAGGTATCCAGTAAAAAACAAGGAAAAACCGGGGATTTCTGGTATCAGAAGCTATATACCCCGGCACTAAAATGGTCTCTGGCTCACAGGGCTATAACGCTGGTAATAACCGCGATCCTATTATTTGGTAGCTTTGCCATGGTTCCTGTGATCGGCACTGCTTTTATTCCCAGCATGAGTGAACAGCAGCTCACCGTTGAAGTTGTCATGCCGCAGGGGGCCGACCTCACTGCCACCGAAGAGATGGCCATGAGGTTGGAGCAGGTTCTTGGTGAAAACCCCGAGGTTAGAAGTTACCAGACCACCGCCGGCACATCGGGTACTTTAATGGGTGGCTTTACCGCCATGATGGGCGGCGGCACCAATACGGCGACTATAACGGTTATCCTGTACCCGGATGCCGATATGGACAGGGAAGCCGAGGCGTTACGCCAGGCTTATGCGGATATAGCCGAAGAAGGCATCATGGTTACCGTAACCACCGGGGATGCCATGTCAGCCCAGATGATGGGTTCAGGCCTTGATATCTCGGTACGGGGCGATAGCTACCAGGATGTAGCTTCTACCAGTGAAAAGCTCGTCTCTGACCTTGAGGGTATAGACGGCATAGCGGATATCGAGGTCGATATCAGTAGTGTTGAGCCCAAGCTCGATATCGCTATTGATCAAAGCAAGCTAATTAGCTCTGGATTACCAGTAGAGCAGATACAGCAGATAGCCCAGGAGCTATTCCTGATGAATCTGGGTGGTACCGTAGCCCAGGCGGAGATTTCGGGCGAAACCCTCGACATCTTCCTCAAAGGGATAACGCCGGAACTAACCAGCGCCGATGTGGCCAGAGAGCTAAGGATTGGCTGGCCGGTGTCTGTCAAGCTGAGTGATATCGCCAGCGTGGAGCTTGGCGAGCAACCGGTTAGCATTCAGCGTATTGATCAGAAACTGGCTGCCAGTATTACCGGAAGCATAACCAAGCAGGATGTCGGCTCGGTCAACCGGGCAGTGCAGCAGAAGATAGACCAGCTTGAGTTGGCACCGGGAGTTGAAGTTAAGGTAGGGGGGACAGCCGAGATGATGCAGGAGTCATTCTCCGGCATGTTCATTGCCATTATTGTGGCCGTAGTACTTGCCTATGCTGTCATAGTGGTTACCTTCCGTTCTTTTCTTAACCCGATAATCATTATGATGAGCCTGCCCCTGGCTTCTATCGGCGCCCTGCTGGGCCTTCTTGTTACCGGTCACCCCATCGGGGTATCAGCGCTCATGGGTATACTAATGCTTGTCGGTATAGTGCTTACCAATGCCATCGTGCTTATCTCTTTGGTGGAGCAGTTACGCAGGAAAGGTAGGAACACATATGATGCCCTGGTAGAGGGTGGCAAAACAAGGTTACGCCCTATTTTAATGACGGCCATTACCACCATGGTAGCCATGGTGCCCATAGCCTTTGGTCTGGGAGAAGGCACCCTCATAGCCGCCGAGCTGGCCATAGTAGTAATCGGAGGGCTTTTCAGTTCGACGCTGCTTACGTTGCTTGTTGTACCGGTAATCTATAGCTTCGTTGAAGGACTGCGCAGTCGCATAAGAAATCAAGCAACATAGAGGTACAAAGCCAAATAAATACTCACCAGCGATATTTACCTGCTTATCGGCAATGTTAACCTGCATTGCCGGCAGGCGTAAGCGCTGCACATTGACAACGTTCTCGTCCGTGAGTTGCTCGCACGGGGACAGGCTGTGCGCGTCCTTGTGTTACCCCGAGACGACTGCCGCCCACTTAAAGGCCTTGACGTAGAGCTGGTCAGTAAACCGTCAATAAACATCTACAGCACATTCCGTCAGATTGTGCAGCTTAAAAAGGTTCCTTTTTTACTTCATTCTCCTACGCCTAACCTTCAAGCGTGAAATTCAGCACAACTTTTTGCAAATATTAAACAATAACAACAAGGTAAGATTTCAAGGTAACTACTGGTGAGTCCAGACTATTTGGCTAAGAATTGATTTAACTTGGGCGTTTTAACCAGGTATTAGTCGGTGCGGAGAGCCATCGATATTATTGACATAGTGACCATTTTGGGGTTGGAGTTTTAGCAGATTAAGAGCCAAATGGCTGATTCCAGCCTTGACATCTGGGATTCCCGTAGCTCCTTTATTGGACAAAAGAAGACACTTCTTATTTGGGCTCTACCTTAAAGATTTCCAATAATCTTTGAGGTGGTTCTTGACCTCCTCCACTAGCGTTTTAGTCTCTGCGAGAGCAAGGTCTGTTCTGAACTGCTGAGGTATAGGCTCTGGTTCTTGTATTTCCAGTTCGATACCCCCTAGCCCAGTAATCAGAGCTAGCCAAGCATATGGTAGAACCTCCTTGTTATAACCAGACGCAATCAGGTCAATAACTTTACCACTGCAAACCCTGGCCATTTCTCTAACTCTTTCCCCGATCATTCTGAAGCCTTTTACCGGCAGACCCAAACTGGTCAGCCCATCATTAAAGTGCGGATCAGAACCACCGTTTCGAATAATAATTTGAGGTTTGAATTCCCAAGTTATCGGCTCCACTATAGACTCAAAAACCAGTTGATAGGAATCATAACCAGCATTAACTGGCAGTGGGACATTTATAGTAAAGCCTTTACCCTTTCCATGGCCGATTTGGTCAGCGAATCCAGTTCCGGGATATAGAGTCATGGGATTTTGGTGGAGGTCAATTAATAAGACCCTTGCGTCCTCATAAAAATACTCACAAGTCCCGTTTCCAGCATGAGCATCGGTATCTAGGATTAGGATCCGTTCCAATTCATACTGTTGCATCAGATATAAGGCGCAGAAAGCGACATCGTTATATAGGCAGAATCCCTCTCCATAAGAAGGTTTGGCATGGTGCAATCCACCACCTATTGACACAGCCTTTTTATACTTACCCTCTTGAATTAGATCGCAGGCCATCTTGGCTTGTCCAACAATCAATCTCGCGGCCTCTTCCAGCTTTCTAGGTCTGCCGATAGGCATGTTGTCCCCGCTGTGGAATCTAGAGAATCGGCCAGGATGGCGGAGTCCCAGGTTGGCAACTCTATAATATTCTTTAGTGAAGTCGATGTAGTCTTTTTGGCAAATTAGGAACAGATCATCATCAGTTGCCGGGTCTGATTTGAGAATTTGATAATTATCATCCTCGGCTAGATTTTCCTGCAGGAATTGGAGGAATGTTTCATAGCGGTCTCCGCGAAAAGGGTGGCCTGGACCGAAATCGTATTCATTTAGTTCTTCCCGATATAGAATTACAATATCCAACTCGTCCCTCTAAGACAGCTTTATCTGTGTTACCTATGGTAACAAGCACGAACATTTCAGGGAATTAACTATAAATTAGTTAGCCTTTGACTGCAGTATAACCGATCCCCTCTATATGCAAAGCATTTCCTTCGATTTTATTTCGCGCTCCCAACTTCTCCACCAGCCAGAGATTGGCATCAACATGCTCGGTGGGGCAAGGTACGATGTATTCCGTGGCTCCGACCGCAAGGGCAGCGTAGATAATCAACTGGTCTGCCAAGTACCTATCAACAGTGGCTCCTGTCTTCAAATCCTCTAGTAGATTTCGAGCCACATATCTACCAATTTCCTCGGAACTACGCCCCCTCTTCCCCGCCTGGTCAGAACCCAGTAAACAACCAGAATCCGTCTCTGCCCAAAGAGATAGATTAGCTCCCGCCTGACAGGCGGTTTCATCATATAAGGTTTCAATTGCGGCATGATAGCCATTCTCGGCAAGAATCCTCTGGCATTCTTCAGCCATCCTCTGGCTAACTCTCTGCTCTCTCAAGTGCGATGAAAGGGCAAGCCCGGTAACTTTCTTAACCTTCCCCTGCTTGTGCAGTTTCAAAGGCTCTATGCTGCTACCTACTGACTTTACCTTGACTTGGATGATACCACCTCCCTTGGGGACGTAACCGGGCCGAATTATTTCTAGCTCCGCCTCAATGCCCATCTTCTCCAAGGTAGGGAACAATACGTGCTGCATATGATGGGCCGAGGGGGCAAAGTCTTGAAAGAGTCCGCCTGATATTCTCAAGACGGTTTCCATATCGGCAAAGAGGGCAAGGGGGAGCAGGGTCATCGCCAGCAGGGTGGTCGAGCCAGCGGTACCGATTTCCCACTGGTAATAACCACCTTTTATTCTACTCCCTGGTTTATAGAAAATCTCCTTTGAGCCTACTGTCGCTCCCTCTACCTCAGCGCTGCACATTTGGGCACAGGCCATCACTGAAGCGAGGTGTTGAGGACGCAGGCCCGGTTTATCCCTCTTTGCTCTGATATTATTTATATGTAGTTCTTCACGAAGTAGGGATGAGAGCACTACCGCGTAGCGCAGTACAGTGCCGCTTCCCGACTTTGCTGAGCCATCAATGTAAAGCATCTCTAAGTTCTCAGTTTTTCATTCTAAGACCAAGAGGCCAATAGTAGCAAGACTTTGTAAATCTATAGCGCCATGTGGATGCTGTCAAATGTATGGTTCGATGGTATCTTGAACCTAAGCCAGCGTGTCGTGATTGAACGAAACGCTAAAATGTGCAAATTGAATTATATTTTTCTAGCATCGCTATCGAACCGGAAACTGTTGAAGGCCAAAGAAGCTACCGATAACAACTGAAAGAATTCGGCTAATCAAGCATTACTTACCATCATATGTCTATTAAATAAGGTAGATTTACAGCTGACTGCTACCCAAGTGACCATTTACAGGTAGAAGGTCATCACATCCTGATCTAAGTATTATTCTTCTATATAGGATTTACGTTCTGTATATAAGCTTACTATGATAACTATATAACTTCAAGGTTAATTATCCTAACGGTAACTCACCTATCCTCTAAAGATTTAAATTAAATGATAATAATCTACTCATAGGCTTAAGCAACATTACTTAAGAAGCCACGGATTCGTAACGTGGCGCTCCGCCCTATTCATTTCTTGCGCACGTGTCTCCAGTGAGGCGTTAATGGCTAGGCTAGCCTGTTTTTCGTCGCGGATTTGTGACGTGGTGCTTGTGGGGATAATATAACACCTTGACTTAGGTTCAGGGTGTCACCAAAATCAACAAGCCAAACTGGCTTAAGCTCCTTTCAGACACCCAGTCAAGGACATAATTCGCTAGTCGTGCACTGCTAATGTTACCTGCCTGAGAGTTGTGGAGCCTTGGCTTAACAAAATGAGTGGTTGTTAACTAGAGACGTTCACTCCCATTTAAAGACCCGAGTTGACACCACTGCTGCCACTATCATGAACCCGGCTACGATCAGGAACTCGGCCCCGTTCCAGCCGAAGCCGTTCCAGGGGGTCGTTCTTGATTATACCCTCGCGCTTGAGCCGGCTAAAGAAAGCCTTGACCCCCCGGATATAGGTATTTATACTGGTGCCGCTTAGCTTCTTGCCATTGCCCTGGGGCAAGCCGCGCCACTTCGTTGTCTGCTGGAGGCCGATGGTGAACCATCTCAGGTCGTCGGCGGTTATCTGCTTTACATCGGCAATGCCGCCGACAAATTCGGCAAACAGTTTCATGGCCAGCCTGGTGTGGCTGATGGTCTTTTCGCTCAGTCCCTCAGCCCTGGCGCTCAGCCGGTATCTTGACAGCAAACTCTCAATGCTCATTTTAACGAAGCAGTCACCCCCTTTATGCCTATTGGAGCAGGTGATGGGACTCGAACCCGCGACGTCTTTCTTGTAAGGCAGTCACCCACTTTTTCTGGCCTCTAGTCCTGCCATTACGATGTCGGCAAGCCTGTCCAGTGCCTGGCTCTATTACCACGGGCAAAGATAATCAGCCGGTAGCAACTGTAATATATCTTTCTAGCCTTTCTTTTGGGATACTATCTTGGGAATGGACTTACCCAGGCTGGCTATTATTTCCGCATCGTACTGCTCGATGTTGCCTTCATCACATAGCGCCGCCAGCCTCGGGTCTACCGGCAATTGCCCGAGGAGCGGGGCCCCCGCCGCCTCCGACATCTCCTTCCCCCGGCTCTTGCCAAAGAGCTCGATCTTTTTGTCTATTTCCGGAACATAGAGATAGCTCATATTCTCAAAGACTCCCAGTACCGTCTTTTCCAGCTTTCTAGCCATATTGACCGCTTTCCTGACAATCATCACCGTCAGGTCTTGAGGAGTAAAGACGATAATCACGCCCGATATAGGAAACGACTGCATTACGGTTAGAGGGACATCGGACGTCCCCGGCGGCAGGTCTATAATCAGGTAGTCGAGATTGCCCCAGTGAACATCCTCCCAGAACTGAGTAATCGTCTTGACAATCATCGGGCCCCGCCAGATAACGGCTTCATCCTCGTTGGGCAGCAGCAGGTTGATGGACATAACCCCTATCCCCGTCCGCGACAACACCGGCATTATTCCGGTACTGCTGCCGGTGGGCTTGTCTGAGATGCCGAACATCTTGGGTATGCTGGGGCCGGTAATATCGGCATCCAGTATGCCTACTTCATATCCTTTGCTTCTCAGCGCAATCGCCACCAGCCCAGCCACCAGCGACTTGCCGACACCTCCCTTACCGCTCATTACAGCGATGATATGCTTGACATTACTCAGCTCCTCGGTAGCAACCTCAGCGTACTTCACCTCCACCTCATCTACTTCGGGTAACTCAATCAGTGTTTTAGTTATCTTGGCTTTAATCCACTCCTGCACGATAGGAGACATAGCCGCCGTAGCCAGGGTAACGGTGATTTTACTCTTCGATATGTCTACCCCTCGAATTGCATTCAATCCACCGAGGCTCCTCATAACACCCGGCACCATTATCCCCTCCAGCTCTCCTCTTACCTGCTCTTCGGTTACCATTAACAATCCTCCATATATTTATATTTATTGCTCCAGCCCACTTAGCAAGGTTTTGCGTTTTCCTGGCTCTGTTTAATACTCTTCGGGTAGCTCATGCTTTCTGCCTTAGCCGACTGTGTCTGCTCTTGTCACTTCTTCCCCACCCCAGGTCGCAAGGCCAGAGTGGAATAATACGCTGTGTGTTACAGGTTAGGCAAAATCCGGGGGACTCTTTTATCATAGCCTCAAACGACACATCCCACTCATGACCATTGATACAGCGAAAGCGTCGTACCGCCATCTTGAAGTTGCCCCCTTCTATCCTTATTGCCTTACCACTGAGAAGGGCATCGGCTATTTTTTTTCGTGCTGAGTTCAATATACGAGAGAAGGTGGTCCTCGATATATTCATCCTCCGGGCGCAGTCTTCCAGCTCCAGCTCTTCGAGGTCTTTGAGCCGTATCGCCTCGGCTTCCTCGATAGAGATACGCTCTTCTTCCAGGTTAGCTAACGCTACGCCGGCCGGCTTGAAATAGGTTATCTGCGGCAAAAAGCCGACCCGCCGCCACAACGGCTGTCTGCCCATAGCTAAACTCCACCTGTCCCGTTTATCACAACTGCCCTGATAGTGATTATTTTGCCCATACGACCACAATTATCTTATATTGCTACGCTATTATTGTCAAGCCGCCTATTACACTTATGGTCGCCCACTATCAATTATGCCGTACTTTGAATATGTTGTAATGTGTGATATAAAGAGTGTGATGTTGTTTCGCTTAATTCATATCGGGTGCGAGCAGGGTGAAGCGGTATAGGCTCATAGAGCATACTGCCGATGTCGGGCTGATTGCCTACGGCGGTAATCTGGCCGAGGCGTTCGGTAATGCCGCTTATGGCATGTTCTCCATAATCGCCGAGCTCAGGACGGTAAGAGAGGTTGAATCCCGACAGCTGGAGCTTGAGGGAAAGGACATGGAAGCCTTGCTTTTCGACTGGCTCAATAATCTACTATACTTCTTCGATACCGATATGTTATTACTGAGAAGGTTTGATATAAGCGGGCTTACCGAAAACCGTTTGCAGGCGACATGCTATGGCGAGAGGCATAACCCGTCACGCCACCGGCTGAAGATAGGGGTCAAGTCTGCCACCTATCATATGCTCAAGGTAGACAGGGGGAAGAACCAGGTGCGGGTGATATTCGATATCTAGGGGGTGGAATATGGCACAATGGGCTGGTAATCTGGAGAAGATAGACGATTATCGCTGGCGGATACCCAGTAGCTATAAACCGGGTATGCGTGTGCCGGGGCTAATCTACGCCGACCAGGGTATGCTGGAGCACATCCTTGCCGAACAAACCCTGGAGCAAGTGGCTAATGTAGCCCACCTGCCGGGCATAGTGGACTACTCCCTGGCGATGCCTGATATACACTGGGGCTATGGCTTCCCCATCGGCGGGGTGGCGGCAATGAGAATGAGCGACGGCGTCGTCTCGCCGGGTGGGGTCGGCTTCGACATCAACTGCGGCGTCCGTCTACTACGCACCAACCTGACCCGTGAAGAGGTCTTGCCCAGGATAAAGGAGCTGGTCGACGCCCTTTACAACAATGTCCCTTCCGGGCTAGGCTCAAAGGGCAAGATAAGGCTTCGCTCCGGTGAAATAGATGAAGTACTGGTCAAGGGCTCACGCTGGGCGGTAGAGAAGGGCTACGGCATACCGCAAGACCTGGACACCACCGAGGAAAGGGGGGAGATGGCCGGTGCCGACCCGTCACGTGTCAGTAACAGGGCCAAGGAGCGGGGTATCCCCCAGCTGGGCACTCTGGGCTCGGGGAATCATTTTTTAGAGGTAGCCGTCGTCGACCAGATATCGGAGAAGGATATCGCCAGTATTATGGGAATCGACCGCCCCGGCCAGGTGATGCTCCTCATTCACACCGGCTCTCGCGGGCTGGGTCACCAGACAGCAGGCGATTACATCAAGGTTATGGTATCGGCGATGCACAAATACGGCATCGAGTTGCCCGACCGTCAGCTTGCCTGTAGCCCACTGGACTCGCCTGAAGGCAAAGCCTACCTCTCGGCGATGAATTGCGCCGCCAACTACGCCTGGGCTAACCGCCAGTGTATCACCCACTGGGCCAGGGAGTCCTTCTGCCAGGCGCTGGGCAGAAGCCAGGAGGACATCGGCCTGGAGCTTATCTACGATGTCACCCATAATATCGCCAAGATAGAAGAACACACCGTCCACGGTAAAAAAGAGAGGCTATGCGTCCACCGCAAGGGTGCCACCAGGGCCTTTCCCGCCGGCCACCCCGACCTGCCGCCAAAATACTCCCGTATTGGTCAGCCGGTTCTCATCCCCGGCGATATGGGGCGCTTTTCCTATATACTGGTGGGCACCGAGCAGGCGATGCAGGAGACCTTCGGCTCCACCTGCCACGGCGCCGGCCGGGTGCAGAGCCGCGCCGCCGCCAAGCGCCACTTAAAGGGCAGCGACGTCCTCAAAGAACTGGAAGCCCGCGGTATTACGGTGAGGGCAGGCAGCTTATCAGGGCTGGCGGAGGAGGCTTCGGAGGCTTACAAAGACGTATCCACCGTGGTCGGCGTTGCCCATAACGCCGGCATTTCTAAGATAGTAGCCAGGACAAGGCCCATCGGTGTGGTAAAGGGATAGAGAAACATCACCTTTGATATGATTTACCTGCCGTAGATGGTGGGCGCTACTGTACAATAGGCAGAACCTTTTCCCTATCTTTTAGCCTGAATATCTAACTATGTAAACATTGCTAATTATGGTAGCTGTATACCTGTTTATACTCAGGGGAATACCGGAGCATATCCGCTCTGACAATGGCACAGAATTCACAGCCAGGGAGATGTTTAGGACATTAACCGAGGCCAGGGTATTGATTGAGAAGTGGAGGAAGGAATATAATCAGGTACGTCCACATAGTGCTTTGGATTATAGACCTCCGGCTCCTGAGGCTATAATACCGGTAACTCTAACTTAAATGGTGGTACACCTTATGGGGGCAGGTCACTTGGTAACTTTACTATATGGTGACCTTATTCAGCTTATCCTGGATAATTGCCATCCCTATTATACCGAGGAAGAATACCAATAAAAAGGCTACCCCAGCTCCCATTTCTTTATTGGTCACTACCTCTACACCTTCACAGAATTTCCACAACCAGAATAAGTTTATGAGAGGGATGATAAGCAGCCAAGCAGTTGGTATATTCGTGCCCTTTGCATTCATTTCATTCTTGGTTTTAACGTACCATACGAGAGCATATATACCAAATGTAATCAATGGCAAAAAGAAAACCATTATAGGATCACGATGTTGCATATTCAGTACCTCCTTTATTGATTATCTAAAAGGGCACCAGCCACTGCCATATCTGCTAGCGGTTCCGGTGCCTCTCTTTAGCCCCCATATCTCCTAAAACCTTTATACTGTTTTAAGGTTATCCTATATCTTGTAACTTGAGTCTAGTCCTGCAATATTCGATTGTCAATACCTCTGTGCTTAACATTTTGGGCTTTCGTTCAAACTATACTCCACAGGGCTACTGCCGGCAGTATAAGCCCGGGGTTGTGCCTCATCGCCGGTTTCTTTTTCTTTGCCATGTTCGGCGGGCGGGGAATGATTGATATCCACGACTTCCCCCAGGGTGAAGCAACCTGGGTACAGACACTGCCCAGACGTTATGGTATAAACGAACCGCCCGGTTCACTGCTATCCGTCTGGTCGTCTCATACCTCCTGAGTCTGGCGGCATACTTCACCGGCGACTTCAACGCATCTATCTATACCTCGTCCTCGTCTTTGTCGCCATAGGATTGGTCTGTGCCTGGCTATTCGCTACACGCCCCAGCCCCAGACTGACTTACGCCCTGACAATCGTCTTTATGATGGTAATGGGCACCATCATCTGCCTGGCTATGGTACCGAGCAGCATCTAGAAATGCCATTGTCATCGTATCAGCTTATAAGGCGGCTGGAGAGCCAGACAATTGTGCTATAATATTTCGATATGATAAAACTGCTCTCCGGAAACGAGGCTTTAGCCCTGGGAGCCTATCATGCCGGCGTCATGGTAGCCGCCGCTTATCCCGGGACGCCGAGCACCGAGATACTGGAAAACCTGGCCTGCTTCGATGACATCTACGCCGAGTGGTCGACCAACGAAAAGGTTGCCATGGAGGTGGGGCTGGGAGCCGCCTATGCCGGTGCGCGCTCGCTGGTCTCTATGAAGCACGTCGGTCTGAACGTAGCCAGCGACCCATTTATAGCGGCAGCGACAACCGGAGTCAATGGCGGCATGGTCGTCATCTCAGCCGATGACCCGGGGATGCACAGCTCCCAGAACGAGCAGGATAACCGTCACTATGCCCGTCTGGCAAAGGTGCCTATGCTGGAACCAGGCGATAGCCAGGAAGCCTACGAAATAATGGCTTACGCCTTTGACATCAGTGAGGAATTCGATACTCCGGTATTGGTACGCACCACGACACGCATCTCCCACTCGAAGTCAGTGGTTAAGGCTACTGGCAATCGAAAAACGCCATCAAAGCAACCGGGCTTCCATTACAGCCCAGCCAAGTATGTCATGCTGCCGGCCTATGCCCGCCTCAGGCATCCACTAATGGAAGAACGCCTGAGAAAGCTCGCCGCTTACGCCGAAACCTTCCCCCTCAACCAGATAATCACAGGGGGGCGCCGCCTGGGCATAGTCTCCAGCGGGGTCGCCTACCTGTATGCCCGAGAGGTCTTCCACGAGGCGTCGTTTCTCAAGTTAACCATGACCTATCCCCTGCCCCGGGACCTGCTCCGCCGCTTCGCCGAGCGGGTAGAGCGGCTGGTTGTCATCGAGGAGCTGGACCCGTTTCTCGAGGATAGCATCCGGGCGATGGGGATAAAGGTAACAGGTAAAGAGCTCTTCCCTATCGTAGGGGAACTTAATCCAGACATTATCGAACAAGCCAGCCGTAACGCTGGCCTGCTAACCACCAACTTAAAACAAAAACCGGAGTCTAAGGCACCCAACCTACCCAGCCGTCCTCCCCTGCTGTGTCCGGGCTGTCCCCATAGCGGCATCTTCTTCGTCCTTTCCAGCCTGGGGCACCGCTCCAGTCTGCCCGGCAAGCCAGCCAGGGAACCGAAGCTTATTATCACCGGCGATATAGGCTGTTACACACTGGGGGCACACCCACCTCTAGCGGCTATGGATACCTGCGCCTGTATGGGTGCCGGCATCGGTCAGGCACTGGGGATGGAGAAGGCTGGTGTTGCCGATAAGATAGTCGCCGTTATTGGCGATTCCACCTTCCTGCACTCCGGTATCACCGGGCTGGTCAACGCCGTCTACAATAAGGGACAGATAACGATTATTATACTGGACAACCGCACCACTGCCATGACAGGTCACCAGGAGCACCCCGGCACCGGCATTACGGCACAGGGGCAGGAGACTATAGCCGTTGACCTGGCGCAACTGGCACGTGGTATCGGCGTCAACGATGTCAAGGTGGTCGATGCCTTCGATATCAAAACCCTGAGAACCAGCGTAAAAAGCTCGCTTGATAGTCCCGAGCTTTCGGTCATCATCGTCCGCGGTGCCTGCGCGGTGCGCCTACCCGGGCGCTCCAACCCCAGAGCTATCGACAGCGACCTCTGTAATATGTGTGGCCTGTGCCTGCTAGTCGGCTGTCCCGCCATCCGCAAAGAACAGGAGCGGATTTACATCGACACTTCACTATGCATCGGGGATGCCTGTACCATCTGCCAGCAGATATGCCACCTCAAGGCGATAGTGGCGTCCGGAAATAAGGGTGAGAAAAGTGATGGATAGGCTCAACCTGCTGATAACCGGTATCGGTGGCCAGGGTATCATTGCCGCCAGCGATATAGTCGCCGGGGCGGCTTTAGCCGCCGGCTTTGATGTCAAGAAGACGGACTCCCTAGGCATGGCACAGCGCGGCGGTAGTGTCGTCAGCCACATACGCCTAGCCCCCAGGGTATGGTCTCCCCTAGTTAAGACAGGTGAAGCCGATATTATACTTGCCTTTGAGAAGCTGGAGGCGGCCCGATGGAGCCACTACCTCCGGCCCGACGGCATCGCCATCATTAACAATCAAGCGGTGCCACCACTATCGTTGAGCCTGGGTAACGAACGTTACCCCAGCGACGAGGAGATAACCAGCATCCTGAAACAGCAGACGGATAAAATATACCTGGTAAACGGCACCGACCGGACGGGAGAGCTGGGCAACATCAAAACGCTCAATACCCTGATGCTCGGTTGCCTGTCAATATTTATACCGTTCGAGGAAGATATCTGGTGGGACTGCATTGCCCAGCGCCTGCCGACAAGGGTGGTCAAGCTTAATACCACCGCTTTTGAACAGGGAAGAAGAGAAATGGAAAATATACTTAAAAAGGAAACGGAGTCTGCCCATGGCAAACCAGAAAGATAAAGCAACCGATAACGTGTCCTGGTTACAAGCCCAAGCCAGGGATGAGCCCATCGCCTCCTATTTGAAAATGGAGCTTGCCGAGCTATCGGCGGGCCATGCTAAAGTGACCATGAAGCTCACAGAGGACTACCAGAACTTCCACGGCCTGACCTTCGGTGGTATCATTATGGCTCTGGCCGACCAGGCATTCGGCTATGCCTCCAACTCCCTGGCCTACCCCAGCGTCGCATCTCAGTTCAACACCTATTTTATCGCCAGTGCCCAGGCCGGCGACGAGCTTACCGCCGAGTGCCGGGTGATAAAAAGCGGCAAGCGCGTCGGCTTCTCCGAGGTTACCATCACCAACCAGGAAGGCAGGCTCATCGCCAAGGCTAGCGGCACCACTATCCCCATCAGCCAGTAATGGTAATACAGGATTAGGGTCAACTCTCTAGCTTCGAGGAGTTGACATACCGATTTTCACTATGATAATATTCTTCTATTAAAAATGCCTATAGATTACCATACACTGGAGAAGATCGACTTCACATTTACCGGGCGCACATAGGTGCGCTCGGGAGGATTATAGATAGCAGTCAGCTAAGTACCAGCTTAACCGGTCAGTATAGTGCCTCCCCAGCGGGAGGCTTTCTGATATATAGCGATAGATTGATATGTCAGGTTTACAGCAGGTAACAGAAGCCAGCCCACCGGTTGAAGTATGGGATACCATACCCAAACTGGTTATGCGCAACCGCCAACAGTGGGGCTCCCAGACGGCCACCTGTATGAAGAAGCTCGGCATCTGGCAGAGATACAGCTGGGCGGAATATTACGATAGTGTAAAGCATTTCTCGCTGGGGCTGGTCCGCATTGGGCTGAAGCCGGGCGACGTGGCCTGTATCATCGGGGACAACGAACCGGAATGGTTCTGGGGTGAGTTCGCCGTACAAGCCGCCGGCGGCATCGCCACCGGCATATTCGTTGACTCCATTCCATCGGAGGTGGAGTATATCGCCAAGCACTCTAACGCCAGCTTCGCCATCGTCAACGACCAGGAGCAGACCGACAAGTTCCTCGAGATAAGAGGCAACCTGCCCCAGCTGAAGAAGGTCATCTACTGGGACCCCAAGGGGCTGAAACACTATGACGACCCTATATTGACCTCTTTTACCGAGGTTATGAAGCTGGGACAGGAATATGAAAAGACACACCCCGACCTGTTTGAGCAATATATAAACGAGACCAAAGCCGATGACACCGCCTTCATCTACTATACCTCGGGTACTACCGGTCTGCCCAAGGGGGCCTGCCTCAGCCACCGCTCCCTGATAAAAACGGCACGGGCTTTCATCGACCGCTTCCCGATGAGTGAAAACGACGACCTGATGTCCAACTTCCCGGCGGCCTGGGTGGGAGACAGCTTTTTTGCCACCATCCCCCATCTGCTTACCGGCGCCCGGCTCAACTTCCCCGAGGAGCCGGAGACCATCGCCGAAGACACCCGGGAGGTAGGTCCCAACTTCGTCATATATGGACCCAGGCAGTGGGAAAGCATCGTCAGCGATATCCAGATAAGAATGATTGACGCCCATCCCCTGAAACGCTTCGTCTATAACCTGTTTATGCCCCTGGGCTATAAAATGGCCGATATGAGGCTTGAGAATAAAAGGCCGAACCTGCTGTGGCGGGCTCTCTACGGCATAGCCCACCTACTGTTATTCAGACCACTTAAAGACAGGCTGGGGCTGAGCCGGGTAAGGTTTGCCGTCACCGGTAGCTCGGTGCTCAGTCTGGATACCTTCCGCCTTATCCACGCCATAGGCGTCGAGCTGAGACAGAACTACGGCAGCACCGAAGCCGGCTATATCTCGTCTCACGGTAAGGGGGAAATAAGGTTCGAGAGCGTCGGTCGTCCGGCGCTGGGCACTGAGGTCAGGATAACCGACGAAGGCGAACTGCTGGTAAGAAGCGACTGCATGTTCCGTGGTTACCACAAAGACCAGGCTAAAACCGACGAGACCCTGGTCAATGGCTGGTGCCACACCGGCGATGCGGTCAACATCAACGACAGCGGCCACCTGATATTTATGGACCGGCTGAAACACATGGGGGAACTGAGCTCGGGGATAAAATACGCCCCGCAATACATCGAAGGCAGGCTGAGGTTCAGCCCCTATATAAAGGACGCCATGGTCATCGGTGGCAGGGATAAAGACTTTGTCTCGGCTATAATCAACATAGATTTCGCCATGGTGGGCAAGTGGGCTGAACATAACCGCCTGCCCTATACCACCTTTGTCGACCTGTCCCAGAAAAAGGAGGTCGCCGATCTGGTGCAGAAAGACCTGCAGAGAGTGAACGGCTACCTGCCCGAGCCAGCCAGGGTGAGGAAATTCGTCCTGCTGCACAAGGAGTTTGACCCGGATGAAGCCGAGCTTACCCGTACCAGAAAACTTCGCCGCGAGTTTATGGAAAAACGCTATAAAGAGCTGATAGAGGCTATGTATAAAGAAGGAAGCGAGGTAAAGGTGGAGGCTCCGGTAACCTACCGGGACGGCAGAAAGGGCGTGGTGACCACCAGTATCAAGGTGAGGACGGTTACTGAGGGGAATAGTAATAATGGATGAACTGCTCCAGTTTATCATCACCGGTATAACCGTAGGTATGGTCTACTCCCTGATTGCCCTGGGCTTTGTTCTGGTCTGGAAGTCCAGCGGCGTCGCCAACCTGGCTCTGGGGCAACTGGTGCTGATTTCTTCCTGGTTCACCTATGGTATGCTGGTTCAGGTTGGATTGCCCACCTGGCTCGGTCTGATAATGGTCGTCGTCTTCGCCCTGGCACTGGGCTGGATAATCGAGAGATTTATCCTGCGGCCACTTATTGCCCAGCCCATCCTGTCTCTAATTACGATTACGCTGGGACTAGCCTTTTTCCTGGAGGGCTTGGTGAGTTTCATCTGGCCTAAAAGTGTAGCCGCCCTGCCCCATATACTGCCTCAGAAGGTTATCCATATTGGAACAGCAGTTGTTTCCATGGAATACCTTCTGGCGGCAGCTATCTCTCTTGTCCTGTTTATTCTCTTATCCCTCTATTTCAAATACAACAAGATGGGTATCGCCATGAGAGCCACTGCCGACGACCAGCTGGCGGTACAGGCTTGTGGTATTCCGGTAACTAAAATATTTTCCCGTTCCTGGATGTTCGCTTGCGTATTAGCCGCCATCGGCGGTATTCTTATGTCCAGCATCGGCGGTATCACCTACGGGCTGGTCCACACCGGGCTCAAGGCTTTCTCGGTAGTGATACTCGGTGGTCTCAATTCCTTCCTCGGCGCTATCGTTGCCGGGCCGATAATCGGTCTGGCAGAGAACGTCGGCGGCGGCTATCTGACGCCGCTGACCTGGCCTGGCGTCAAGGACGTCATTCCGTTCATTATCATCATAATTGTCATGTTCATCAAGCCCTACGGGCTATTTGGAGAAGAACGCATAGAGAGGATATAGCAAATTGGATCTACCGACTGGCGTTCGTAACTTTTCCTATGCCAAGGATATGGCTATATTTCGCACCAAGACCCACTGGGCGCTGCTGCTGCTATTGTTTGTCCTGCTGTTCACCTCACCCCTCTATTTGGGCAATCACTGGCTCAGCGTAGCCAACCTCATCGGTATCACCATAATCGCCGCCACCGGGCTGAATATCCTCACCGGATACTGCGGGCAGTTATCAATCGGACACGCCGGGTTCATTGCCGTCGGTGCCTATACCTCGGCGGTACTGACCAATCGCTTTGAAATGCCCTTCCTAGTCGGCTTAATCTCCGCTGGTCTGCTGGCTGGTTTTGTCGGTATGATCTTCGGCATTCCCTCGGTACGTGTCAAGGGCTTCTACCTGGCGATAAGCACCATCGCCGCCCAGATTATTATCATCTGGGTTATCAACCACTGGACAAGCGTCACCGGCGGCTTCAATGGAATACCCGTACCACCGGCGGAAATCGCCGGCATCACCTTTATCAGCCAGGGTAGCCAGTTCTACCTTATTATGGGTATTACCATTCTGGTGGTTTTCTTTGCCAAGAACCTGGCCCGAACCAGAGCCGGCAGAGCCTTTGTCGCCATCAGGGATAATGACCTGGCCGCCGAGGTAATGGGCATCAACCTCTTCCGCTACAAGCTCGTTGCCTTCTTTATTGGTTGTTTCCTGGCTGGAATTGCCGGTTCGTTGCTGGCGCACTGGACCGGTTTTATGAGTGCCGAGAATTTTCATATATCGGACTCCATCCTGTATATAGGCATGATAATTATCGGCGGTCTAGGCACCACCGTTGGTCCCATTTTCGGTGTTCTTTTCATCCGCTTGCTACAACAGGGGATAACGTTTATTGCTCCTACCCTGGAAAGCACCTTTGACTTGACGGCTGGCTTTACAACCGGTATAGGACCTATGGTTTTAGGTTTGGTAATCATTCTGTTTTTAATACTGGAACCCAGAGGGCTGGCGCACCGATGGCAGCTATTCAAGGCTTCCTACCGGCTATGGCCCTTTTCATACTAGTTAATAAAATAGCTAAACAGAGGAGGATAGCATAATGTAATTCGGACTTATATATAAGCAAAAATAATAGGAAGGAGAAATTAAAAATGAGATTAAAAAAACTAGCAAAATTATCTGCTCTTATCTGCATGACGCTGATCATAGCCGCAATACCCTTTCTGAGCGGTTGTACTTCAGGCGATAAAGAAGAAACACTGAAGGTGGGCTTCAGTATCTGCTACACCGGTGTTGCCGCTTCCAAGGGGCAGCCGATGGGCAATGCCAAGCTGGATTCTATGAAGTATATCAACGAGGAGCTGGGTGGTGTTGCCGGTTACCAGATTGAGGTTATATGGCGTGACAATCAGTATGATGCTTCAAAAGCAACCACCATTATAAACGAACTTATAAATGCGGGTTGCCTGATGTTTACCACAAACTCATCGGCTATGATGACGGCGTCTGCTGAAACTGCCAATCGAGAGGAGTTCCCCGGCTTTGCCGTCTTCAGCGCCCCGGCACTTACCAACCCGCCGAAACATATCTATGCCCAGATGCCTGATTACGGTGATGATTGGGCTGCTTTTGCAGACTACTACCTGGAGAATATCTGGGAGGGAACAGGCAAGCCAAAGATGGCTTTGCACCTGTTGAATAACTCGACCGGTGCTGGCGCCAGAGCCGCCGCTGAAGCCCTGGCTGATGAGATGGGTATTGAAATTGTGGCTATTGAAGAACACAATTCTACTACCATATCTGAAATAGATAGCATAACCCGCATTATGACGAAAGATCCGGATATTCTTTACATATCCAGCACCCCGCAACCCACATCCATAATCGTACAGAATGCTGTTGAAAAAGGTCTGTATCCCGGTATCACCATAGCTTGCGGCCATGCCAGCTTCACCAGTGTCCTCGTTGAACTGGCTGGCACCGATGCCGAAGGCGTTTACGGCGTCTATCCAACGGTCAACTGGGGTGACGATGTACCGGCTATGGAAAAGATGACAGAGTATTGCCTTGAAATTCACCCCGATGACTATGGCAACATGGACTATATTACTTCCTGGGCAGAAGGTCTTATTGTTGCCGAAATCCTGAGGCTGGCGGTAGAGGCGGTTGGCATAGAAAACCTGACCCCACAGGCGGTAGAAGAGTACGGCTTCAAGATGCTGAACAACTTCGATGTCGGTGGCTTGCACGGTCCGGTAAGCTACACCGAAGGTGACAACCGTCTTTCCAAATCGGTCAGGGTCTTCCAGATACAGAACGGTGAAATCAAACCCATTACCGGCTGGATAGAAGCGCCACAGATACCGTACGAATTTGATTAATCTATAAACTAAATATTGGGCAGGAGTTCCGGATTTAAGCGAGGGCTCCTGCCCGAAGAAAGCTGGCAATGCTTAAACTGAACAACATTGAGGTTACCTATCTCAATGTCATAAGGGTCTTGCACGGCGTTTCACTGTCCGTGGAGGACGGCTCAATTATCGCCCTCCTCGGTGCCAACGGCGCCGGTAAAAGCACCACCCTCAAGGCGATATCGGGCCTGCTCCACGTCGAGGAGGGGGAGGTAACCGACGGCAGTATCGAGTGGAACGACCAGAGAATAGACAGAAAGAGTGCCGAGGAGATAGGCAAGCTGGGCATCGTCCAAGCGCTTGAGGGGCGCCGGGTCTTCGGCCACCTCAACACCGAGGAGAACCTGCTGGTTGGCGCTTTCAACCGCCGGGACACAAACGCCATCAAGCAGGACATGGGGATGCTCTACGACTACTTCCCCCGGCTCAAGGAGCTACGCAAAAATATCGCCGGCTACCTCTCCGGGGGCGAACAGCAGATGCTGGTCATAGGGCGGGCGATGATGGCAACCCCGAAGCTGATGATGCTGGACGAGCCGTCGCTGGGGCTGGCGCCAATGCTGGTCGAAGAGATATACGATATCATCCGGCGTTTCAACACCGAGCAGAAGACCTCGGTATTGCTGGTGGAGCAGAACGTCCGCATCGCCCTCAGCATCGCCAATTACGGCTACGTTATGGAAAACGGGCGCATCGTTCTTGACGGCGACGCCGAATTCCTTAAGAATAACGAGGATGTGAAGGAGTTCTATATAGGGCTGTCGGCTATAGGCACCAAGAAAAGCTACCGTGAGGTAAAACACTACAAGAGGCGTAAGAGATGGCTATGACGGCAAAGGGAAAGCAGGATGAATATTTCGACAAACTTGAGGTAATGACGGCTGATGACAGACTAAAGTACCAGAACGATAGGTTGCTCCAGACGGTAGCTAATGCCTACAATAACGCCCCCGCCGCCCGGGAGCTACTAGACAATGCTGGCGTCAGCCCATCCCGGATAAAGACGGTAAAAGACCTAGAAAGGTTACCCATTACCCGGAAGACCGGCCTCATCGAGCTACAAAAAGCCAGTCCACCCTACGGCGGCTTGCTGGCTATCCCGCCGGAAGATGTGGAGCGTATCTTTCTATCCCCGGGTCCGGTCTACGAGCCAATCCAGCATTCTGGTATTAAGTGGTTTGCCAAGTCGTTCTGGGCCGCCGGTTTCAGAAAGGGCGATGTGGTCATCAATACCTTCACCTACCATATGTCACCGGCTGGAATCCTCTTTCACGAAGCCATAAGGGACTGCGGCGCCACCGCCATCGCCATGGGCACCGGACATACCGAAATCCAGGTTAAAACTATGCTTGACCTAAGAGTTACCGGTTTCGTCGGCACCCCCAGCTTCCTGATGACCGTCATCAAACAGGCCGAGGAGATGGGTTACGGCTTCCGCCGGGACTTCTGTATTAAACACGCCTGGTTTACCGGCGAGATGTTAACTCCCTCACTGCGTGAGGTTTTCGAGCAGAAGTACAAGATTGATACCCGGCAAGCCTATGCCGTTACCGAGCCGGGTGGCGCCATCGCCTACGAATGCCACCGCAAGGACGGCATGCACTTTATGGACGAATATATAGTAGAAATAGTCGACTCCGGGACAGGGAAGCAGCTGGCTTCAGGAGAGATAGGAGAGATAGTGGTCACCCCGATTCATAACCAGACCTGGGGCTTAATCCGCTTCGGCACCGGCGACCTGGCATCTTATATCACCGAAGCCTGCCCCTGTGGCAGAACGGCTAACCGCCTGACCGGTATAGTCGGCAGAGCCAGTGATGCCGTCAAAGTAAGGGGCATGTTTGTCATCACCAAACAGGCGGAAGAGGTATTTTCCAGCTTCATCGAGATCACCAGATACCAGCTTATCGTCGGGCGGCGCCAGCACCGGGATGAAATAACCCTCAGGCTGGAGCTGAAAGACACGGACATAGACAAGACGAAACTGATCGATGTTTTGAACAGGAGATTCCAGGATACCTGCCGTATCAAGATAGATAAGATTGAATTTGTTGCTAGCGGCACAATCCCCGAAGAGCGAAAGACTATTATAGACCAGAGAACCTGGGAATAAAACAGCCTGAACCCTTACTGCTCCTTGCCCAGATAAGCGGCGATAACTTCCGGGTTGTTTTTAATCTCCTTCGGTGTGCCCTCGGCAATCTTGCACCCGAAATCGAGCACCACAATCCGGTCGGCGATATCCATAACCACCCCCATATCGTGCTCAACCAGGACGATACAGCTGACGCCATCCCGCAGGCTGGGCGTCTCCCGGTACGTCTCCCCCTGCCCCTCGAATATATCAATGATAAAGCGGGCTATGTCCTCTTTCTCCTCTAGGTTCATCCCCGCCATTGGCTCGTCGAGTAGTAACACCTTCGGTTCCAGAGCCAGGGCTCTGCCCAGCTCAACCCGCTTGCGCATCCCGTAGGGCAGAACGCCGACAACCTTCTTCCTTATCGGCTCTATCTCCAGGAAATCTATAATGTCTTCCACCGTCCGGCGATGCCTGATTTCCTCATCATGAGCCCAGCCGAAATACAGAGCACTGCTGAGAAAATTCTGCTTCATCAGGACATGCCTGGCGGCCATGATATTATCCAAGGTGCTTAGTCCAGTATATAACTCAATATTCTGGAAGGTTCGGGCTAAGCCAAGCTGAGCCGCCTTGTCGGGGCGGATATGGGTTATCCTCTGGCCTTCGTAGTATATCTCACCCGCCTGCGGTTTATAGAAGCCGTTGATGCAGTTTAAGATACAGGTCTTGCCGGCGCCGTTAGGCCCAATAATAGCCAGAATCTCATTATCTCTTATATCAATACTGACATCGGTCAGGGCTTTTACCCCACCGAAGGACAGGAAAAGGTTTTCCACTCGTATCTTTACCTGGTTTCCATTATTCGCCACTGGCAACTCCGTCCTGCCTGCACCAGCCACCACCCCTAACTTGTGCCGCACTTCCCATTGTTTTCCGCTGCCAATAACCCATCCCGATACTGGATTATCCGAGGGCATCCCAGCCCCTGGCACTCAAGATTTAGCTTCAACTCTCTTGCTTTCTTATTCAACACAGCCTTCGTCTCTCGTCCAGGCTCACTATACTTGGCATAGCCGGTGCATTTAGTAGCTCCATCCTTATACACCAGTAGGGTTACTTCATCAGCCACAGCATCACAGTAAATTGTCGTCGCCGTTATCTGCCAATTCATCATTTTATAAAGTATTTCTAAATTGAATTTTTTTAATACTACTACTATTCAGTCCAGCGTTCAACCCAAACAGACGTCAGTATACGTTCCTAAACAATCGGCAACGGCTTCTATGAGTGACGCCCCACCCCCACCCAACTACCCACTATCTAACTAAAAATAGTACAACCTGGAACTGGTGACTAACCTTTATGGTGGGCGATACTGGATTTGAACCAGTGACCTCTGCGATGATATGGCATTGGTTTGTTTTGTCCATGATTGCCTCCCACCATTAGATTTTTTTAAATCCTGATCTCATTATGCCATTCTCTTTTGGTTTGTCAAATATTTGTGTTAAGTTGATATCAATATATATAAGATATTTTAATATCAACTTCATGATTAGATTATACTGTTCGTACTAAAGTATAATTACTAAATATAGCTATATTTACTATATTTTAAGTGATTGTATATATATTTGCAAAGTGTTTTTAAATATAGAAATTTTATATACAAAA
>DAOUDM010000011.1:0-60079 GCA_034431095.1 Dehalococcoidales bacterium
CTGGTATTGAGTGAACGGGTAAGGGTCTCCGCCAGGCTGTTGTTGACGATAATTTCGAAGCTGGTTCTGGGACTGCGGAGCAGGTTTTCGCGTATCCGGTCGAAAACGACGACGGTATTATTAACGCTGTAGCCGATGACCGCCAGGATGCCGGTAATAAAAATCAGGTTGACCTCCCAGCCCAGGATACCGCCGAGGATGGAGAATACCCCCAGCGCCACCAGTGCGTCATGTATCAGGGCAACTATAGCACAGGCGCCATAGCGGAAGGGCTTGGGCATACGACGGAAAGCCCAGGTGATATATAGCAGTATGCCGATGGTGGCGATGGCTACGGCAATGGCGGCTGTCTGGGCTGTCTGTCTGGCTATAATTGGGTTCACGTTCTCAAAGACGAGCTCTTCGGCCGGGCCGAGGCTTGCCTCCAGGCCTTCTTCGAGCTGTCCCTTCTCGGCGGCGGTCAGTTCCGAGGTACGGATGATGATGTCGCCCTCTCCCGTAATCTGGACAATGGCGTTGTCGTGGCCCAGATTGTCCAGCTCCAGCTTTACCTCGGCAACCGTTACTTCCTGCTCGAAGTTCAGTGTCAGTAGCGAGCCGGAGCTGAACTCAATACCGGCTTTAAGGCCGAAGCTGGCCAGGGAAATAATGCCGATGAGTAGCACTATCCCTGAGATGAGGAAGAAACGGAACCGTTTACCTATGATATCAAACATCTTTTCTCCTCAGGTAAGGGCTGAATAGCTTGCTTCGCTGAGCCAGGCGGGTGCCGACGAAGAGGCGGAGAAAGGTCCTGGTGACCACGATGGCGGTGAACATGCTCACGGCGACGCCGATAAACAGGGTCAGGGCAAAGCCCTTTACCGATGCCCCGGCGACGACGCTGGTGCCTACCCAGTAGAGGATGATACAGACGATAAATGTAGTTACGTTCGAGTCCCTGATGGCGGTCCAGGCTCGGTTGAAGCCGGCCTCGGTGGCAGCACCGAGCGTCCGTCCTTTCTGTAGCTCTTCCTTCATCCGCTCGAAGATGAGCACATTGGCATCTACCGCCATACCTATGGACAGGACAAAACCGCCGATACCGGCCAGGGTGAGGGTAACCGGTATCAGCTTGAACAGGGCTAATATCAGTGCGCCGTAGAAGATTAAAGCCAGGGAGGCGACGAGCCCGGGCAGGCGGTAGTAGAGGACTATAAACAGCATAACCAGCAATATGCCGATCAGCCCCGCCTTGACGCTCAGGTTGACGAAGTCGGCGCCCAGTATCGGCGATATGTTCTGTTCGTAGATGATTTCCAGCGGCACTGGCAGGCGTCCGGCATTAAGCTGGCTGGATAGCTCGGTAGCCTCGTTCATGCTCAAACCCTCTATCTGCCCCCGGTCGGTAATCACCGCCTGAATAATAGGGGTAATGGGGTATCCGTCATCTCCTATCAGGGGCTCATCGCCCTCGAATATGCCCAGCGGCTCGCCGATAAGACGGCTGGTAATCTGCTCCGAAAGCTGGCTGCCCTCCTCGTCCCATTCAAAAATAAGGTATATGTTGCCGAAGTCATCTCTGGTAACAGAGGTGTTTTCCTTGAAGTAGCTCGAGGTCAGTACCTTTTCCTCTCCGTCTATGGTGCCGGTAGCCGGTATCCATTCCCCCGTGCCGTCTCCGTATTCCACATATTCGCGGAACTCAAGCAAAACGGTGCGCCCGAGACGCTCCTTCTGGGTATCGGTGATGCTTTCGCCGGGCAGTTCCACCACTATACGGTCTTCACCCAGCGGATTGACCACCGGCTCGGTTACTCCCAGAGGGTTGATGCGGTTCATAATAACCGCTATCAACCCTTCGATGATTTCCTTCTCCTTGCCCGCCTCCACTGACGACAGGTCAGCCTTATAGACCAAATGGAGCCCGCCCTGGAGGTCCAGCCCCAGCAGGATACCCCTGCCGCCCAGCAGCCCTTTATCAACGGGGAGTACCACCAGCATAGCCGGAATGAAGATTACCAGTATCAGGGCAACGACCAGCAGGTTCTTTCTATTCATATCTAAAGCCTATTTTCTATCGCGGGAGCCGGATTTTCCCCCGGCGAGCAAGCAGTTTACATAAGATAGGGCTTCCTCTCTGGTGGCGATGTCCGCTGACGCCTGCGCTTCGCGCACCGCCTCCAGCAGTTCCCCGATTTTATGCCCCGGGGCAAGGTTAAAGGTATTCATTATATCATAACCGCTAATAAGTTTGGGTGGTGCCGTTACGCTCTCCTGCTTGTCGTGCTGGGTGAGAATATGCTCTATCAGGGCAGCATGCTGGCGCCAGTTGGTCATATCCAGATTGGAGCCCCTGGTAGCCAGATGGTCGGCAAGGCTGAAGAATAGGGCATCGATAGCCGCCTCTCCGGTGTCGCGGAAGTAGCGGTAGACAGCCCTCCGTGAAGGGAGCTCATCCTGGCAAGTCTGTACCGGGCGGAGGTGATGGCGCACGACGCCTGCCACCAGCTTTGTCTCCCTGGTGCTGAAGCGCAGCCTTGTCAGGATGTCGGTGGCTATTTCGGCTCCTTCTCTGGCGTGACCGAAAAAGCGTGTCCTGCCCTGGTCATCAATGGTCTTTGTTTGCGGCTTGGCGATATCGTGTAGCAGTGCCGCCAGCTTGAGCAGCAATCGGCGGGTACTGCCGCTACTGACCTTGCTGTTGAAGTGCCGCTCGAGCTCTGCCGACCAGGGGACGCAATCCAGAATACCCTTGTCGGCATACTCCCAGTTTCCATGCCTCAACACGAAGTCGACGGCAGCCACTGTCTTAACAGAGTGGTTGAAGACATCCCACTGGTGCTCTTTGGGCTGATCGATGCCCTTGGTTTGAGCCAGCTCCGGGATGAGCGTTGCCATCAACCCCAGGTCGTCGAGGTAGAGAAGAAGATGCCCGGTTCCAGGGGGTGTCAGCAATTTGAGCATTTCCTCCCTTACTCGCTCACCGGCGACGTCGGTAATCAGATGGCTGTATTGCCGCATCAGGGCTTCGGTCTGCTGGCTGATGGTAAAGCCGAGCTCGGCGGCCAAACGCACCCCCCTCAGCAGACGCAGTGCGTCCGATTCGAAGATATTGTTATTGGCAGCCTTTATAACCTTGTGGCGGATGTCCGCCAAACCGTTAAACGGGTCTATAAGCTCGGCATCTGTCATGCCCTCGGGAATCCTGTCGAGCCGCATAGCCATGGCGTCTATGGTGAAATCACGCCGCTTGAGGTCGTGCTCAATTCCATCTGTAATGGTTGAGAGGTCTATCTGCCATTGAGTAGTGTCCCGGGCTGCATCCTTCACTATTACCCGGCTTACCCGGTTTGCCTCGTCCAGAGGGACGTGCTTACCGCCGAGAGCAGTTGCTAGCTCGGGGGCGACTTTCAGTGCATCGGCGGAGAGGGCGATATCAATATCAGCTGTATCCCTATCCAGTATGGTGTCGCGGATAAAACCACCGACAATATAGCCTTGGATGCCGTGCTTGGTGAGGAAATCGTTTATTCCGGTTAATAGTTTCAGTACTCCAGGCTTAAGCAGGAGTGCCAAACCCTTCTTACTCTCGGCTATCATCTGGGAATAAACTATACTCCAAAGGCATATATTTATCAAGGAAGGTATTGAAGGATAAAGTGTCCTCTGGCGGGTAAAGCGATAAGACCACCCGGAAATCTTAAACAGGGCATTTCATTACAGACAATGAAGCATCAGCCAGATCAGAGTTTTAAATTGCTTAGCTGGAGTTTTTTAGCCGTATCGGGCTAGCTTTCAGGAACCCTCTTTTGCCATACCCTTGGCAATGCTCTTCAGCATGGAGAGGATGCCAATAACGGCGTGCTGTATCTCGATTGGCTCCTGGGCTAATACCTTAGAAACGTAAGGGTCCAACCGGCCACCGCTATAGCTTGGCCTTGCCTCGGCTATATTGTCGCTGTGGGGTGATAGGTAGCCAGCCAGGGTGAACAGCTCGTCCTCTTCGAAGCCCATTGGTTTGGCGATTTTACGCAGGATACGGGCTGAGGGAAAGCGCTCGCCTCTCTCTATGCGACCCAGATGGGAAGGGGAGACATCTGCCAGGTTAGCTAGCTCCTGCAGCGTTAGTGGTATGGTGACCCTTTGTTGCCTGATTACTTCGCCTAGACCAGTCCTTGTATTGCTCATAAGATAATTATAATTAGCCAAATGGCAAAAGTCAATAGGGTATGGACGGAATATTTTTATTGCCTGAAGTCTTATTTTATATCAGGTGTTCTGAAATATAACACTCTATTTGTTATTGTATTATCTAGTAGGGGATAGCGAAAACTGGGGAGAGTCTCTATATTTGCCAGTTGGCATATATAGAGACAATAGAAGAGATTATTTATATAAAGACTTGACAAATGACAAAATATAGGCTATATTAAAGCCGATTGTCATAACGAGGGGGTATGATTATGGCAGAGAATCTAATGGTAAGGACGAAGGTTTTTGACCTCAGTTATCGGGGTTACAGGAACCTGTCCGAGCTGGCTAAAGCGATGGGCATATCGGTAAGCCAGATTTACCGGGTAAAAGAGGGCAAGCGACATATCAATCAGAAGTTTATTATCGGTGCGGTGAGGGCTTTTCCGGGCTATAGACTGGATGACCTCTTCTATCTTACCCCTGACGAACCGGGTGGCGGCGTTTCCGGCAAGAAGCAGCCGTTACCTGGCAATGTAACCTGTTCGGTTTATAAATAACTATATTGGTAATATATCAATGGGGTAGGTGGGTGAAAAAGACGACTATTCGTAAGGATAAAGGTCGAGGGCAGGTCAAGGCAGTCCCCAATTATGGATTAATCTACCCGATCGACAGAGCCTTAAAGAGATAGCTACTGCCAGTGCTCAGACAAGTCCCACCGGGTCAACATCTATCGTCCAGCCCTGGGGGATGGATATCGGGGATAAAAAGCGGGCAGGCTCTGTGCCGCGGAGTATAATCTGCCAGCGGAACCTGCCTCTGAGACGGTGAATAAATGCCGGTGATGGACCAATCAGGCTGATATCGGCGATTCCCTGCGAATCTAATTCGGCGGTCAGCATCTGCTTCATTCTTGCCGCCTCTTGCTGGCAGGCTGTGTTGTTGGTATGACTGAAAACGAGGCGGACGAGTCGAGAGAAAGGAGGGTTGTGAAGCTGGCGGCGGTAGGCGATTTCTTGCTGGTAAAAAGAGGCATAATCGTGCTCAACAGCTGCCTGGATAGCATAGTGCTCCGGGCAGTAGCTCTGGATGATGACCCTACCGCCTAAGGCACCCCTCCCAGCCCGGCCAGCCACCTGGCAGAGCAACTGAAATGTCCTTTCCCCGGCTCGGAAGTCGGGGAGATTGAGGCTGGTATCGGCGCTGACTACCCCGACCAGGGTGACCATCGGCATGTCTAATCCTTTGGCTATCATTTGAGTCCCTATCAGGATGTCGGCATCGTGGGCGCGGAACTTGTCCATAATCTCCTGGTGGGAGTGCTTCCCCCGGGTGGCATCGCTATCCCAGCGCAATAGCCTGGCTTCGGGGAAGGCGATAGCGGCTTCCTGCTCCAGCTTCTGGGTGCCGATACCCAGAAACTTCATCCGTTTGCTGGAGCACCTGGGGCAAATCTTGGGCACCCCTGTCCGGTAGTTGCACTGGTGACAGGTCACTATGTTTTCGGCCGGGTGGTAGCTCAGGGAGACCTGGCAGCGCCGGCAGTTCAGGGCAAGACCGCAGTGGCGACACTGGATGAAGGAAGCCGCCCCCCGCCGGTTTAAAAACAGAATCACCTGCTCCCCGTTGGTAACCGCCTGGTTTATCGCCTGTTTGAGGCAACGGCTGAAGACACCGCTGTTCCCGGCTTTAAGCTCTTCCCTTAAATCAACCATTGTAACCTCCGGCAGAGCCGATCCCCTGTGCGGGGTAAGCCGTTCGGGGAGCCGGAGGAGGCGATAATCTTCTCTCTGGGCGTGATAGAGGGTCTCGACATCGGGGGTGGCACTGCCCAGGATAGCCACGGCTCCGGTCAGCTCGGCTAGCTTTATGGCGGCACTGCGGGCGTGGTAGCGGGGCGATGTATCCTGCTTGTAAGCCCACTCGTGCTCCTCGTCGATGACTATCAAGCCTAGCTTGGGTTGCGGGGCGAAGATAGCGCTCCGGGCGCCGATGACGACATCTAGTTGTCCGTCTCTTATCTGCCGCCACTGGTCGAACTGCTCCCCCAGGGAGAGTCTGCTGTGAAATACCGCCACCTTTTTAGGGAAGCGGGCGGCGAAGCGCTCTATGGTCTGGGGGGCGAGGGCAATCTCCGGCACCAGCACGATACCTCTTTTGCCCAGCCTTACCGCCTCGGCTAGAGCCTGCAGGTAGACCTCTGTCTTGCCACTGCCGGTAACCCCGTGGAGCAGGAATACGGACGATTTATTCTGTGCCAGGCTTTCCTTGATGGATTTAAGGGCTGATTTCTGGGCGGCGCTCAGGCTGGGTGGTGGTGATGGGGGGATGTCCCGGGAAATGAATGGCTGACGCTTTACTTCAATAAACTGAACCTGGATTAACCCCTTCTTTACCAGAGACCTGATGGTATCTGATTGGCAGCCGGTCTTGCTTCTGGCTTCGGCTACTGGCACCGGCTGAGACTGGTGCGCTAGAAAGTCGATGAGAGCCGCCTGTTTGAGCGCCCTTTTCTTGAGCAGTCCGGCTATTTCCTGCCGCGCCTCGCCGGCATCGATTGCCAGAACTAGGCAGGGCTCTTCTTTGGGCTTTACCCTGACCGGCTCCAGCTCGTAGCTTCTGACCGCCAGACCCGACGCCACCAGTTGTGAGACGGCGGTCTGGGCTTTCTTTTTCCCCAGTATCTTTTCCAGTTGCCTGAGAGCCACCCTGCCCTGTCTCTGCGCCAGTTCAATAACCTGTCTTTGGGCCGGGGAGAGAGAAGACAGCTCACATTTGTCGGCGGCGGCTGAAGCCGAGACGAAGGTTAGCGTTTTACGCTCGAAGCCCGGCGGTAGCATCAGGGCTACGGCATCGAACAGCGGGCAGAGGTAGTAGTCGCTGAGCCAGCGTGCCAGCTTGACATAGGCTGGAGAGAGCAGTGGCCGGGACTCGATGACGCCGGCTATGTCCTTGGTTTCCTCGACCGAGGGGTAGCGGCTTATCTGCAGGACTATGCCCTGAAGGACCTTATCGCCGAAGGGGACCCATACCGCCTGCCCGATGTCGATATTCAGGTTATCGGGGATAGCGTAGCTGAACATCCGGCGCCGGGCTGCCGGCGAATTGACACTGACCTCAGCATAGAGCAACGGCTCGCTCCCGATAGACGGCTCTAGGGCTCTTGTGGCTGGCTATCTTCTTCTGGCTCGGTGGGTGCAGGTTCTGCTTTGCTCTTTTTAACCACTCGCTTCTCCTTGATACGAGCCGCCTTGCCGCTCAAGCCGCGCAGGTAGTAGAGCCTGGCGCGGCGGACCTTGCCGTGACGTATTACTTCCACCTTAGCCACCAGAGGCGACAGCAGGGGGAAGGTGCGTTCGACGCCAATGCCGTGGGCAATCCGCCTGACGGTGAAACTGCCGCCGTCGCCGCCGCGGCGGAGCTTGATTACTATCCCCTGGAATAACTGGATGCGTTCCTTTTCCCCCTCAACGATCTTGGTACTGACTTTCACCGTGTCACCGGGGGATATGGTGGGGATATCGGGGTTGGCTTTTGTTTCAATGAGTGACGCTACATCCATCGATAAAACTCCTAGTATAAGTAAAGCATTTTCCGGATTATTTATCAAGTTTTACGATAAAGTTCTAATCTGGTTGTAAACAACCTATCCTAAAACCTTCTCCCTCTCCTAGTATATGTATGCAGGGGGAGTTTAAGAGGAGCGAAACCTTTATAAATACAGGCGGGAGGTTTGGAGGGACGCAGTCCCTCCATTATAATCTTCCCCCTCTCCTTGTAAGGAGAGGGGGATTCAGGGGGTGAGGTTGTTCTGCCAAAAAGATACGTTGGTAATCTTAACCACCACTCTTCCCCACTTATTATTTAACTCTTAACATCCCACCCTGCCCGCCCTCGGCAGGTCTTTATCCAGCATCGGAGGGATTATCTATCTCTTTTATCTATTCCCGCTCGCCGCCCTTTAAGGAAGAGATAAAGGGGGTGAGGTAGTCCTCAACTAAAAGAGAACGAAACCGGTTTTACGGATATGGACGGTCATTAACGGGTGGTATCTAATCTGCCATCGTGTCCTTACTTGGCGGAGCATCTTTCAACTGGTCTATTAGCCTGATTTCTTCCGGGCTCAGGCTGGATTTATCGAGCAGTTCCGGGCGGCGCTCGAAGGTTCTGATGATAGCTTGCTGACGGCGCCACCGGGCAATCTGGGCGTGGTTGCCGGAGAGCAGGACTTCGGGTACCGACCACCCCCGGTATACCGCCGGGCGGGTGTATTGAGGATACTCCAGAAGCCCGTTGCTGTGGGAATCGTCCTCGGGCGAGTCCTGTGAGCCGAGGACCCCGGGTATTAGTCTAGTTATGGTGTCTATGACCACCATAGCCGCCAGCTCGCCGCCGGTGAGGACGTAATCACCGATGCTGATTTCGTCGGTGACCAGGTGCTGGCGTACCCGTTCGTCAACCCCCTCGTAGTGGCCGCAGATAAGAATCAGGTGGCCGTGCCGTGATAGCCTCCGGGCGGCAGCCTGGGAGAAGAGACTGCCCTGCGGGGTGAGCAGGATAACAGGCACCCTCTCCTGGGGATTCGCCTCCTCCTTTATGGCTTCAACCGCCTCGAAGATGGGCTCCGGCTTTAACAACATACCGGCGCCGCCACCATAGGGGTAGTCATCGACGATATGGTGTTTGTCATGGGTGTAGTCGCGGATATTATAGATATTGACGCTGAACAAGCCCTGGCTGGTAGCCCGTTGAAAGATACCGGTGCTGTTCAGCATGTCAAACATCTGGGGGAATAGGGTTAAAACGTCGATACGCATTTGTTCTCGCCTGCTACCCTGGGCTTGCCGACTCGACTACACTGGCTATGCGGCTGGCAGAAACAGGTACTATTTTACCATAACCGGGGCGTATAGAAAAACGGCACCGGGTAAAAAAATACTTGCAAAAGTATTGACAAATGGAGGGGGAAGTGTAGTAGAATGGTAGATGTTGGGAGAAAGTGGGAGATAAGGGAAGCCATGTATTTCGGTGAATTTGAATATAAAGTTGATGAGAAGGGCAGGATTCCATTACCACCCCGGTTCCGGACTCACCTGAGAGACGGGGTGGTATTGACCCCAGGAGTGGAGAAGTGCATCACCGCCTATCCTATATCGGAATGGAAAAAGCTAGCGGACAACCTTACCGGCGGCCCACTGGCAAGAAGCAAGTTAAGGCAGTTGAACCGGGCCCTTTTTGCCACCGCTTTCTACCTCAGTATTGACGGGCAGGGAAGGATTAACCTCCCGCCGCCACTGCGAGAACACGCCGAGATTGTGGATGAAGTGGTTGTCGCCGGGGCTAATAACTATCTTGAAATATGGAACAAGGTGCACTGGGAAGATGAGAAGGCTGTCAGCCAGGAGCAAGCCTGGCAAATAATTGAGAGCCTGGAGAACCGTTAATGGGTCAAGAGGTGTCATCCCTGGTTCATACCCCAGTTTTATTAAATGAGACTATCGAAGCCCTGGATGTCCAGGCAGGTGGTCGGTATATCGACTGTACTGTGGGCGGTGGTGGCCATGCCGCCGCTATCCTGGAGAGTAGCTCTCCCGGCGGCCAGCTTCTGGGCATAGATGCCGACCCGGAGGCGGTAAAGACCGCCCAAGCGAGGCTGGAAGCCTTCGGTAAATCGGTCCTTATAGTAAACAACAACTTCGTTAATCTGGAGGCTATCTGCATCAAGCATGATTTTATGCCGGTGCACGGCATTCTGTTTGACCTGGGCCTCTCCTCTCAACAGCTAAATGGCAGTGGTCGTGGTTTCAGTTTTCAGCACGATGCCCCTCTGGATATGCGTTTCAATCCTGAGCAGAGGGTTTCCGCTGCCGATATCGTTAATGCGTCTTCCGAGTCTGAACTGGCTTACATCATAAGGACATATGGCGAGGAGAGCTGCGGCTATAGAATAGCGCGCCGTATCGTCCGTGAGCGCCCGTTAAAGACCACTGCCGAGCTGGCCAGGGTAATAGAGCAGACTGTCCCGAGAAAAGGAAGAATCCACCCGGCCACCAAGACATTCCAGGCGTTGAGGATAGCTGTAAACCATGAGCTGGAAAACCTGGAAGCGGCGCTAAAACAGGCGGTCAGGCTGCTCGGCTTCGAGGGGAGGCTGGTGGTTATCAGCTATCACTCTCTTGAAGACCGTATAGTAAAGCGGTTTATGCAGCAGGAATCGAAGGGTTGTATCTGCCCTCCGGGCACTCCGAGCTGTATCTGCAAGCATACCCCCTGTCTCAAGCTGATTAGCCGGAAGGTTATTACCCCCTCCCTAGAGGAGGTTAGCCGTAATCCGCGCAGCCGCAGCGCCAGGTTGAGGGTTGCCGAGAGTATTATAACTCAGGATGAGTGGTGTGAAACCGCTGACAGGTTGTGTTTTCTGGGAGCGACTGGTGCTAGAGGATGGAAGAAACCGCCTATGCTGAAAGAAAGGCTAAAAATTACATCTGCAAATTAGATAACAGGGTCTACTGTTGGGGGGATAAGGAGGTTATCAAGATGTGAAGATAGAAATAAATAAAATAATAATAAAAGTAATGGAGAGGAGGAAATAGATGAAAAAGCGATCTAATCTAACTTCGATTGATGTCGGTACCACCAAGATATGCACCACCATAGCCGAGATAAACGATAACGGCGATGTCTGGGTTGTCGGCGTCGGTGTTGCTCCGTCAAACGGCCTGCATAAAGGGCTAGTGGTCAACATCAGTGAAGCCAGGGAGGCGATTCGTGTGTCGGTGAGGAAGGCGGAGCAAACCTGTAACTACAAGGTGGAATCGGCCTATCTTGGCGTCACTGGCAGGCATGTCAGCTCGATAAACAATCGGGGGGTGGTGGCTATTACCCGTAGCGACCGCCTGGTACGCCCCGATGACCTGAAGCGAGTACTCAGCAGTGCCCAGAGTGTTAAGGTGCCCAATGATAGAAAACTGCTGCATGTCATTCCTCGCGGCTATTCCGTTGATGGCCAGGTGGGGGTTAAGAACCCGGTTGGGATGTATGGCTTCAGGCTGGATGTGGAAACGCACATCGTTACCGCCGCCGCTACCTCGATTCAGAACCTGGTAAAGTGTGTTCGTGGTATCGGCATAGACATCGAAGACCTGGTACTGGAGCCCCTGGCTTCGAGCGAGGCGGTGCTCACCGAAGATGAGAAACAGGTGGGCGTCGTCATAGCCGATATTGGTGGCGGTACTACCGATATCTGTGTCTTCAAGGATGGCAGCATCTGGCACAGCGCTATCCTGCCCGTCGCCGGGTATCAGCTTACCCGGGATATCGCCATTGGTCTCGGGCTGCCGTTTGATGTCGCTGAGGAGATGAAGAAGAGATACGGCAGTGTCATGCCGGTCTATGAAAGCAAGATGGAGACTGCCAATCCGATATCCGAGGATGGCCACGGTGTATCATATCAGGACCTGTGCGATATTATCCGGGCTCGGGTTGAGGAGATACTGAGGCTTATCCTGCTCGAACTGCCCAGCTCTGATTATGAATCACTGGTACCGGCCGGGCTGGTACTTGCCGGCGGTACCGCTAACCTTTCCGGCATTGAGACGCTGGGACGAGAGATACTGCGACTGCCGGTGAGGGTGGGCGTTCCCACCCATATCTCCGGTATCACCGACTCCCTGCGCGACCCTGCCTACGCCACCAGCGTTGGCCTGCTTCTCTGGGGGGCTAAAAACGAGGGCAAGCGCAAGTGGCGGGGTAACTGGTTCAGCTCCCGGTTCAGACAGCTGGCTGCCAGAATTAAGAAAATGTTTCTTCTATAGCCAGAAAGAAAAATAATAAATAGGTAGAAGGAAAGGAGGAGGAAATGGCAAAGACAAGCTTTGTACCAAACCCGGCCAAGATAAAGGTTATCGGTATGGGCGGCGGTGGTTGTAACGCCATAACCCGTATGGTCAGGGAAGAAATCCAGGGTGTTGAATTTATCGCCATGAATACCGATGCCCAGGCTCTGGCAATCACCGAAGCACCGACCCGTATTCAGCTTGGAGAAAAAGTCACCAAGGGGTTGGGTGTCGGTGGCGACTGTAGCATGGGGCAGAAGGCGGCTGAGGAAAGCCGTGATGAGATAAGGGAACTGGTCACCGGCGCTGATATGGTGTTTATCACCGGCGGTATGGGTGGCGGCACCGGCACCGGGGCGGCACCCATTGTTGCCGAGATAGCCAGGGAGAGTGGTGCTCTGACCATCGCTGTGGTCACCAAACCCTTTGCCTTTGAGGGTGTCCACCGCGGCGAGGTCGCCAAGGATGGCATCTGCAAACTGCTGGGCAAGGTAGATACCCTTATCATCATCCCCAATGACCGTTTGCTTGACCTATGCGACCAGAAGGTGGGTGTGGACAACGCCTTCAAGATGGCTGATGATGTACTGCGTCAAGGTGTGCAGGCTATCTCTGAGGTAATCACTACCCCCGGTATGATTAACCTCGATTTTGCCGATGTCAAGGCAGTGATGAAGGATGCCGGTCCCGCCTGGATGTCAATCGGACGGGGCACGGGTAAGAACCGGGCGGTGGATGCCGCCAAGGAAGCCCTGGCCAGCCCGCTACTGGATGTAACCATCGAGGGCTCGAAGGGGGTGTTGTTCAACATCGTCGGCAGCAGCGACCTCACCCTGTATGAGGTTAACGAGGCGGCTGAGGTGATAAAGCAGGCGGTTGACCCGGATGCCAACATCATCTTCGGCGTGGCTCACGACCCCAATATGAGCGGTGATATAAGGATTACCCTGATTACCACCGGCTTTATCTCCAAGAATGAATACAGCGAGACTGAAGAGGAAGACGAGTTGACCAAACAGCTCAAGAACATAAAGACCGAGGATGAGCTCGATGTTCCCTCGTTCCTGCGACGCCCGCTATTCAGCCGACAGCGCCAGGCGTTTACGGCGACGGACAAGGTTACCAAGCCGCAATCAAAAAGCTGGTTTCGTTAGGTTTTCTGGTTTCTGCCCGCTAACCGGAAAAGAATAGGAGTATAGCAATAAGGCTGCGGGACGAATAGTCCCGCAGCCTTATTTTTAACTGGAATAGGCAATAGTAGGGCTTGACAAATACAATATATAGTAGTAGTATAGCCGAGTAATACTATATATTGTAGGCTATTGCTATGAAATGCCCCTATTGTGAATGCGACGATTCCCGGGTTATAGACTCCCGTGATGTCAATGAAGGTGTGCGCCGACGGCGTCAGTGCCTGGATTGTGGCGCCCGTTTTACTACCTACGAGAGGATAATGTCGGCAAGTCTTTTTGTGGTCAAGAAAGACCGCAGGCGTGAGGGGTTTAACCGGGACAAACTGCTGGCCGGTATTCTAAAGGCGTGCGAGAAACGGCCGCTACCGGTCGGAGCCGTTGAGAGGCTGGCTGACGATGTCGAGACCGAGCTCTACAAGGTGGGGCGGGCGGAGATAGCCAGCTCTATCATCGGTGATATGGTGATAGAAAGGCTGCGCAAGCTGGACAATATCGCCTATATCCGCTTTGCCAGCGTCTACCGCGATTTTACCGATATCGATGACCTCAAGCAGGAGATAGATACCCTGGTTGGTAACAGTGCCAAGGCAGGCAAGACGGCGGGGCAGCTGTCCCTCCTGCCGGATGAGCGGCCGGGGGCGTTGGCCGGCGGGCATCGCAGGAGGCGAAAATGAGCAAGGCTAAAGAAGCAGATAAAGGAATGACGACGCCGATTAACCGTACCCAGATTGCCCGGGTTATTTTTACCGCCGCCGAGTCTATGGGCATATCCGATAGAAAACGGATTGAGTGGCTTACCAGCCAGGTGATTGAGCGTCTGGAGCGTCCGCAGACATTGCCTGGGATGGAAGACCTGGTGTCCAGGGCTCACAATCAGAAGCAAATTACTAGCGAGTCTGAAATCCTGACCATGGTAAAGGAGTTTCTAACCAGCGAGGAGCAAGCACAGGAAGGAGAGATTCAACCGCGAAAGGAGGATTCGGCCGTGCCGGTTAAAACGAAAGCCAGGACTACCACCGGTATAAAACTTACCGAGAATGCGCTCCGGGTTCTGGAGAGAAGGTACTTGAAGAAGGACAAGCAGGGCAATGTCATCGAGGCGCCGGAGGAGATGTTTCATAGAGTGGCTCGGGCGGTTGCCTCCGCCGAGCTTATCTATAACCCCAAGGCGGATACCAGAGGCTGGGAGGAGGAGTTCTACCGGCTGATGGCCGGCCTTGAGTTTCTACCCAACTCCCCGACGCTGATGAATGCCGGCCGGGAGCTGGGACAGCTTTCGGCATGTTTTGTCCTGCCCATAGAGGACTCTATGGAATCCATCTTCGAGGCGGTTAAGAATACCGCCCTCATCCACAAGAGCGGCGGCGGCACCGGCTTTTCCTTCTCACGGCTACGACAGGAGAGGGACAGAGTCGGATCTACCGGCGGCATCGCCAGCGGGCCTGTCTCCTTTATGAGAGTCTTTGATGTGGCTACCGATGTTATCAAGCAGGGCGGGACACGCCGCGGCGCCAATATGGCTATCCTCAGCGTCGACCATCCGGACATTATGGAGTTTATAACAGCTAAAGAAGACCTGACCTCTCTTACCAACTTCAATATCTCGGTGGCGGTCAGTAACAGGTTTATGGAGGCGGTCGAGGCCGGTAAAGAATACAATCTGGTGAATCCCCGTACCAAGGAGGTGGTGGCCAAACTCAACGCCGGAGAGGTATTCGATAAGATTGTAGCCCTAGCCTGGAAGACGGGCGACCCGGGTATCGTTTTCCTTGACCGTATCAATAAAGACAACCCCACGCCGCACTTGGGCAGTATCGAGAGCACCAATCCCTGCGGCGAACAGCCGCTGCTGCCCTATGAATCGTGCAACCTGGGCTCTATAAATCTGGCGCGGATACTAAAGAAGGCGAACGGAGCTAAACAGATTGATTACCCCAGGCTTGCCGAGACGGTCAAGAAAGCGGTCCGCTTCCTGGATAATGTTATCGATGTCAACAAGTTCCCTCTGCCCGAGATAGACGAGATGACCAAGAAGACGAGAAAGATAGGGCTGGGGGTGATGGGCTTTGCCGATATGCTCATCAAGCTGGGCATTCCATATAACTCGGAGGAGGCACTCAAGGTTGCCTCGGAGATTATGCGGTTCGTCAACGATGAGGCAGAGAAAGCCTCAGCGGCGATGGCTGAGGAGCGTGGCGTCTTCCCGGCTTATGAGGGCAGTATCTATGATGTTGCCGGCGGTTCTCGTTTAAGGAATGCCTCGTGCACTACTATCGCCCCCACCGGCACCCTGAGCCTGATTGCCGGCTGCTCCAGCGGCATCGAGCCCCTGTTCGCCCTCAGCTACACCAGGAATATCCTCGACGGCACGCGGCTGGTCGAGGTGAACCCCCACTTTGAGGAAGCCGCTAGAAAGGGTGGCTTCTACTCCGGGGAGCTGATGCAGAAGCTGGCCGATGGCGCTCACCTGGGTGATATGGAAGACGTCCCGGAGGAAGTCAAGCGAATTTTTGTCACCGCCCATGAGATAGATACCAGGTGGCATGTCAGGATGCAGGCTGCCTTCCAGGGGCACACCCATAACGCCGTCTCCAAGACGGTCAACTTCCCCAGGGAGGCTACCCGGGAGGATGTCGCCAATGTCTACCGGATGGCTTATAAAGAGGGCTTGAAGGGGATAACCATCTACCGGGACGGCAGCCGTGAGGGACAGGTACTGACCACGGGTAAAGAGAAGAAGCCTCAGGGTGCTGAGCTTACTCCCCGAAGAAGGTCGAAGATGACCTCCGGGATTACCGAGAAGGTAACCACCGGCTGCGGTAACCTGTATGTTACGGTTAACTCGGATGAGCAGGGGATATGTGAGGTCTTTTCGCATCTGGGGAAGTCCGGCGGTTGTGCCTCCGCCCAGCTGGAAGCCACCTGTCGGCTCATCTCGCTGGCTTTGCGGTCGGGGATAGACGCTTCCTCGGTGGTGAAACAGCTAAAGGGTATCCGTTGCCCGTCCATCGTCTGGGAGGATGGCAAATCGGTACTCTCCTGCGCCGACGCCATCGCCAGCGTCCTGGAAAAGCACATAAACGGCGGTAAGAGTGAAACAAATAATGCCAGGGCGGTTCAGGACTACGGTCTGGTGAAGAATGTAGCCGGGCAGTGCCCCGACTGCGGCAGTCTGCTGGTGTACCAGGAGGGGTGCTTCATCTGCCCCGGCTGTGGTTATACCAAGTGCTGATAATAGAGAGGGGGTAATATATGACAACGAGATCATCCGAAAGAGTAATGATATTTATTGACGGTAGCAATGTGTACCACTCACTCCGGGCTCACTTTGGCAGGAAGAATATAGATATCGGCAGGTTCTGCCAGAAACTGCTGGGCAGACGCCGGCTGGTAAGGAACTACTACTACAATGCCCAGGTGGGGCAGAAAGAGGAGCCGGAGCGATACAAGCGCCAGCGGAACTTCTTTGATAGCGTGGTCGCCATACCCTATACCGAGCTGAGACTGGGGCGGCTGGTATATAACAACTGGCCTGGTACTCCACCCTATGAGAAAGGGGTTGATATTCAGCTGGCTACCGATATGATAACCCATAGCTTCAAAGGTAATTATGACGTCGCCATCCTGGTGGCTGGCGATAATGACTTCGTCGGCGCTTTGCAGGCGGTGAAAGACAACGGCAAGAATGTCGAGGTGGCGCTGTTCGGTAAGGAGCGAACCTCGATGCAGCTCCGTAATGTAGCCGACAAGGTAATTGCTATAGACGGCCGTTTCCTGCGGAACTGCTGGAAATAAGAATGGGCTGGAATGGAGCCAGAAAAACGAGGTGGGGCAAGGCTCATCGTGGGCTGTACTATGCCGGGGAGCAGGGCACGATTGTCAAGGACTGGGGAGGCAGGCTCCCCGTCGCTATTATCTACCCCAACTCCTACTATATCGGTATGTCCAACCTGGGTGTCCACACCATCTACAGTATGCTTAATGGCTACAGCGATGTTGTTTGTGAGAGGGTCTTCTGGGGTGATAAGCCTGTCCTGAGCCTGGAATCGCGGCGGCCGCTCTCCGACTTCGCCGTTCTGGCCTTCTCCATATCCTACGAGCTCGATTATTTCAATGTGGTTAGCATCCTGAGGGAGAGCGGAATCCCGCTATACGCTGCTGAGCGTGACGACCGGCACCCACTGGTTATCGCCGGTGGCGCCTGTATCACCGCCAATCCTCTGCCACTGGCTCCCTTCTTTGACTGCCTGTGTATCGGAGAGGCGGAGCCGATACTGCCGACGATGCTCCCCGTTTTATCCGAGGGGGCTGGCCGTCGCGTTGACTGCCTGGAGGCTCTGTCCCGGCTCCCCGGCGTCTATGCCCCCCTGTATGGTGAAAATAAGCCTGTTGTTCGCCAGTGGCTGCGCAACCTGGACGATTTCATAGCCAGCTCCATCGTGCTCACCAGGGATACCGAGCTCGGCGATATGTATCTTATCGAGGTGGAGCGGGGCTGTAGCTGGGGCTGTCGTTACTGTCTCGTCGGCAGTGCCTTCTGCCCGATGCGCTATCACTCTGTAGACAGTCTTGTTGAACGGGCGAAGCTGGGGCTCAAGTATAGAAAGCGCCTGGGGCTGGTGGGGCCGGTTGTTTCCGACCACCCCGAGATAGAGGAGCTGTTGCCCCGGCTGAGACAGATGGGTGCCGGGCTTTCGCTGAGCTCGTTGAGGGTCAGCCCGCTTTCCAGCACGGTGCTTAGCGAGATGGTGAAAGGGGGCGCCCGCTCCGTTGCCCTGGCACCCGAGGCTGGCTCGCAGAGATTGCGCCGGTTTATCGGTAAGGACATCTCACGGGACGATATTCTAAGAGCGGTAGCCAGGGCGGCTGAGTATGGCATAAAACAGCTCAAGCTGTACTTCATGATCGGTCTGCCCTCGGAGACGGATGCTGATATAGAGGAATTGGCGGTACTGGCACTAGAGTGCAAGGGAATAATAGATAGAGTTCAGCCCGGATGTCGTCTCAACCTGAATGTCGCCCCCTTCGTGCCCAAGGCGGGCACTCCCTTCCAGTGGTTGCCGATGGCGGAGCTGGCTGACCTGAGCCGGCGTATGGTTTTTCTCAAAAAGGCACTGTCGCCGAAGGGAATCAAGGTCAGGAGCGAGAGTCTGGCCTGGAGCCAGGTTCAGGGGGCTCTGGCGCGGGGGGATATAAAAATGGCTGAGGTGCTGGCTGGTATGGAGGAGGTGTCGCTGGCTGGCTGGCGCAGGGCGATAGCAAAGTGCCAGCTGGATGTGGGCTACTACGTCCTGAAGCAGTGGGACGTCAGCCAGCAATTGCCCTGGGCGATGCTGGACCTGGGGGTATCGCCGGAGCACCTGGTCAGCGAATTAAAAAGGGCTCTGGCTCGGTAGGGTATGTTATGACCCGGAAAGACGTTGGTCGGGCATAAAAAAGAGGGCTTGAGCCCTCGTTATTTAGGCTGTTCTTCGGTTATAAGCTTCAGCCGAGGAGCTCGGCTACCATGGCGTTTACCTCCCGGCCGTCGGCTTTACCCTTGAGCTGGGGCATAAGCTGGGACATAACCTTACCCTTGTCCCGGGGTCCCTGGGCGCTGACCTCGTCGATGACCTTGCGGGCGGCGGCTACAATCTCCTCACGGCTTATCTGCTCGGGTAGATACTCATTCAATATAGCCAGTTCCGCTTCTTCACGGGCAACCAGGTCCTGGCGGTCTCCCTGCTTGAAGGCATCGATGCTCTCCTTATGCTGCCTGACCTCCTTGGCGATGATACCCAGGAGATCGGCTTCTTCCAGCGGGGCTCGCTTGGCGATTTCGGCGTTTTGAATAGCAGCCACCAAAAGCCGAATAGTTGAACACTTGAGCTTGTCACGGTCTTTTATCGCCTTTTTGAGGTCATCGCTGAGCTTTTGCTTTATAGCTGATTCCACTTTATTACTGCCTTAGCGGTCATTACTTTCTGATTGATCTGGCTGCCTTGGCTGCCTGGCGTCTCCTGGCAGATGCCTTACGGGCGCGCCTGGTGATGGGTTTCTGGTAGCGTCCCCGGCGGCGTGCCTCAGATATAATGCCGTACTGCTGCACCTTTCGGCTGAACCGCTTGAGTAAGCTCTCAAAGCTCTCTTTATCGTCAGCCACTACATTGGCCAAATAGCATCAACCTCCTTCTGGAACAGGCTGTTATATATATCTGTATACAGCCGGATAGATTGTAAACCTGATTATTCTAGGCCAGCAGGGGGGGTGGTGTCAAGGGAAGGTGGGCGCAGGTTGTTTCCTAACTATAGACGGCAATCACCACTGCCTCTTTGGGGTTGTGCTCGTCGAAGAAGAGAACGGCTGTCTTTCGGCCGGTGGTCATCTCGGCTGCCGGCAGGTTGCGGGCGACGGCGACGTCTTCCAGGTAGACCTTGTAGCTACCGGCAAGCTGAACGGTAGCCGTATAGTCCCCGGAGCTAAAACTTCTTAAAATCGCTTTCCTTATCTTCATCTCTGGTATCTCCTTTTTATACTGCACCTAAAAGCAGGCGCTGCTGGTACTCTCCGCGGCCGGGGTTATAGCTCATTACCAAGCCAACCAGCCTCTTCTTTTGAGCGTCAAGACCGGCACGGCTGTCGGTTATATCGACGACATCGTATAGCTGTTGTCCGCAGTTAACCGGAATCCGTATCAAGCCGTCAGCCGATGCTATCTCCGCTTTCCTGAGGTAGGCTTCCCCGCGCGCCTGGGCTCCGGCGACGGTGTTGATGTTGTTATCCTCCAGGTGCTTGAGCCGGTCATAGACCTTATCCACTTCATCCCAGTTAAAGCTGTCGGTGACGATGGTGCCGCTGTCGTATCCCTCGACCTGGATGCGGTTGTGCTTCAAGGCTGAGAGCTGGTAGCGTCCCTCGAGTATCGGGTGGGCGGTGGCTCCGCTCTGCGGGGTGATATAGGCATAAACTGATGCGTCTTCAGCCAGCGGATTGACCAGGTAAGCTTTATAGCCCTCGATAAATAGCACATCGGGGACGAACGACAATAGCCTGTATATCGCTGTTGTGCCACCGGTATCGGGGTTTATGGTGAAGTCGGGGTAATAGCCAGTGATGACCGATGACTGGGAGACTACCTCCAGCTTCAAGCCAGCCCTTGCAAACACAAAGGAGAGGATGTCCTTAACGCTGGCATCGCTTGAGTCCTTGTTCCACCGCATCTGGTATCTTGCCTGCCAGTTTGCCACCAGGCTCCAGCTGTCGAGGGCGTATAGCACCAGGCTTGCCCTGCCGCCCGAGCTGGTATGCTCGTAGGCTTCCAGGGTAAAGCTCTGCCCGGGGCTTGCCTCGTTGCCCTGTGAGGTGTTATAGCCCGGGCTTAGGTCTAGCTGACAGCCGATGTCAAGGGGTGATGGTAGCGAAGAAAAGCAGCCGTCGTCGTTCCTGAGCTCTACGGTGAGCTTGCCCCCGGATGTTTTGGTCTCCTGCTTTAAGGACAGCACGTCGGCGGTTAAATCCAGGCTCTGGCTGGCGAGCGAGGCTCGCCAGACGCCGTTTGGGGAGGACAACCAGCAGTAGTCACCGTGGTGGGCAATAGCCAGCCCATACTCCGAGGACAGGTTGAAGGGCACCGGTTCCCGCCACAGGTTATCAACGAAGCCGGTATCGGCGACCGAGTGTGACCAGAAGGGGCGGTAGTAGGCTTCGGTGCCGGTGAACTTCTCGATGTAGAAACAGCGGCAGACATCCGGCTTGTCCAGGAAAGCCCGGTGGTATTCAAAGCTGCCCCCTGAAGGAGCCTGGGCGAACTCCTTGAGGTCTGACCAGGTGCCAGCGGCAACATCGCCACCATCGCCATAGACCAGGCTCCACAGCTTGAAATTGCCGTCCGTGTCCTGGCCGGTGACAAAAAGGTTCCAGTCGCCGTCATAGACTGCGGCAACGCCCGATAGCGCACCAGTGGTCTTATCCCAGGCTGATTTCGTCTGCCACTGGCCGCTCTCGTACTTTTTAACATAGAGCGTTGCCTGGTCGGCGAAGAAGAGGGCGATGTCACCGTTGGGCTTGTAGGCGGCGGTGATGCCGTTGATGGCGGTAGTCGGTGAGTAATCGATAAGCTCCGGTGACCCCCAGCTTATGCCGTAGTCAGTGCTCTTTATCCACTGAATCTTTCGGTCAGACTTGATCCAGAAGATAGACACCTCCGCTCCCAGTGAGGCGGCAGCCACGATGACGGCATTGTAATGGCTGGTGTATGCCCACTGGTTGAAGTCGGACTCCGGGTTCGGGTCGGCTACCCTCTGCCGGTACAGCTTCCTTGAATCGGACGGGGGAGTTATCCTGACCTTTACCAGCGACCCGTCGCCGGGGATGGTCACAGCATGAAAGTAGTCGTCCTCCGAGCCATTATATAGCCTTGTCCAGTCGAGCCTGGTAACACCGGCAATCTTGTTGCAGGCTTCCAGTTTGACATAAGGTGTATGAGAGGCCTGCTTTTGAGCGGTCAGCAGTGTTTCCGATAGATTTCTCATTGTTCTTTATTATCCTCACCTTGCTGGTTGGGTATGTATTTCTTGCCCCAGAAGAGGTGGCCGGCGATGTAGCCGAGGGCAAAAACCAGCAGCAGCCAGAAGATCAGTGGCCACAGCCAGTAGCCCAGTATGGCGCCGGCGGCAACAAGGGTAATAATGCACAAGCCCTCGTATTTATGCCATATATCGCGCAGGATATAGGTCCAGGGTCGGCTGCCGATTGCCTGCCACAATGCACGGTAGATGTTTGCTAGCATCAGTTCTCCGAATATCTTGCTTATGGTCCGTAGTCGGTTGTTTTTGATACAACCGGATAGGCTGGCTTGTAGAGCTGATTTATTCTGGCCCGGTTTCTCCGCCCCAGCCGTTTGAGCTCCTGCCGGAAGTAGTCTAGGTTCTCCCTGCCCCAGCCGAGGAGCTCCCCGGGTGTTGCCGTGCCGCCGACATTAACCCGGTTGATGGCAAAGGCGGCCCATTCCACGGAGGCGTAGCCACAGGCGCCGGTAGCGATTAAGTCCTCGTAGATGGCGGGGATGGTCGAGCTTCCGGTATCAAGGGTATGGAGCTTGCCGTAGTAGATATAGGCGTTTGAGCCGTCGGGCACTTCTTCCCCCAGCAGGGTTACGGTATCCCCCCACAGGCTAAAGCGCTGATATATTTTGGGGAACCTGTCCACCGGGTATTCTACGGCTTGAACCATAATACGGTTGGTGATGGTAGATATATCAAGCTCTCTGGAGTCGGCGGTAGTAGCCTTGGTCGTTTTTTGCTCCAGTGGTATAGCCTCGGAGAGTTCCCTAGCGGCATGGGCGATGTGCCTGTCCAGCTCATCGTTGCTCCAGCGGTAGTTCTCCGAGTCCTCGTCGTGCAGGTCGCGCCTGACTATGGCTCTCATCTCGGTCAGGTTCATAGTTTATCTCCTAAGCCTGGCTAGTGCTTTTACCAGCTGTTTGAGTTTGGTAGTGGTTAGTTCGGCATCCGTTAAGCTGGAGAGTTGGGCGATGGTATTTTCCGCCTCCTCCCTCTCCAGCTCTTCATCGGAGACCTTATAGGGTATCTTTTCGGTTGCTATTAACTTGCTGTCTCTATAAGTCTCTATTGTTTGGTATCTTGTTTCCGGCATAATTGTCTCCTTAATCCAGCGATGAAACCCTTACCGCGCCATATCCGGCAGACCACTCACCATCAGGGGTCGGGAACGGGTCGGCCAGGGCGGCGGGATTTTCCCCGCCTTTGTAGAGGCTGGCAGCAGTACCAGCTAGGTTAGTATTATTTGCCCCGATGGGGCTCCAGGCGGCAGAGTAATACCTTATAGCAGGTGTTCCATCGCTGATGACTGCTATAAAGTAGATGCCCTTGGTTAATGCCTGCCCGCCGCTGATTTGCAGAGTCTTTAAGCCGGTGCTGTCAACGGCAACGGTTCCGGCGTCAAGCAACAGGGTGCCGGGGTACAGGTTGGTCCCCACATTATAGATACCGAGACGGGCAATCTTGCCCGCGGCGGCGGCAGATGTAACCTCGATTACCAGATGGCTCAGGGTCATAGCCCTGGGGACCAGCATAAAGGTGCCGACCAGTCTGTTAGCCACTACGGTTACGGTTCCAAAGGCATAGATAGGGAGCAGTATCTGGTTTTTCCCTGTCCTCAGCCTATCCATCAGCTGGTAGCTATGGGCATCAAGGCTGGCTTCATGGTCAGCCAGTTGCCCCTCAATACATTCTCCGGCAAGTTTGAGCATAGTTTCACCTCCTAGCTAAGGCTATAGTCCGCCTCGAGGGAGAATGATGTCCCCGAGAAAGCGGTCACCTTAAGAAATATGATAGCTCCTCTGGAGTCGACTATCAGGGCATGCTGTCCGGTGGCAGTGAATGTTCTCTTGCTACCTCCGAACCACTTCTCCTGCCTCGGGTTCCAGAAGATGACCTGGGTTTCGAGGCTAGTGAGGCCGGTGCCGGTGATGGTGATATCGAGGCGGCATTCTTTATACCCTTCGCTGTCGATGGCTCCCGAGGTGTCCGCCGGGTCGGATGTGTCAACAGTGGTGATACCGCTCCGGTGGAGCTTGGGTTGTGTGACGTAAACTTCAGCCATAACTTGTCTCCTTTGGGTGGGGAGGGGTTTATCCCCTCCCCACGGATTTAGTTTAGTCCTGGGCGCCTATCAGCGCCGCCGCTTTTACAGAGGAAAACAGTGCCAGTGAGCAGTACCACTTGACCCGGGTACGCGAGGCATCCTTGTTCTCCAGCGGGCCAATCGGCTCTACCTGGAGGAAGCCGGGGCTGGTCAAGCCGCAAAGGGCGCCTTCGCCGAGCTGGATGACGTAGATGGTGGAGCAGTCGCCGCCGGTGGTGGCTGATTCCAGGCTGTCGGTGACGATGTGGGTGTCGAGTATCCAGTCGTTGACGCCGATGGGGATGCCGTCCCATAGCTGGATGAAGTTGCCCCAGCTATCGCGGTCGGCGTCCATCATGCCGCCGGCGGCTCTGACCAGGGTGTTGATCTTACGCCGCGAGCGGCGGCTCATCAGTAGCATATCGGGCTTGCCGCCTTTTACAGCGTCGATGAGCTCATCCAGCTTATCCAGCGTCAGGGTGGCGCCGGTGGCGCCCATAGCGATAACCTGGTCGCTGGCGCTGGTGGTGTCGATGAGCAGCCTCAACCCGTCGAACTGCTTTGAGTTGGTTGCCGAGTCGCCGTAGATGAAGATTTCGTCGAACTTTTGCTTGAGCGCCTTGGCTTTGAGCTCTATGATTGCCGACTCGAGGTCCTGGACGTTGCTTCGGGTTGCCTTAAGGAAGTTGTCGACATCGGCATCGCCGCCCATTATTTTCAGGTTGGCTGTCTTTTGTTCGAAGGTCGGGGTGGACTCATCCCAGGTATCACCGACATCGTAGAAGTCGATGCTGGGCAGGGCATTCTCCTGATTGTAGGTCAGGCCGTTGCCCACGATTTCGATAAATGGTAGTTGCTGCAGGATAGGGGAGTCCTTAACGATGGTCTCCACTACCCCCTGGAGCAGTATATCGTTGGATAATTTTGATGCTTCGGCTAGGGTTAAAGCCATTATTTGTTACCTCCTATGGCGTATTGAATTTTTTCCCTGGCAGATAGAGCTGAGAAGTCGGGTGGGGTTCTCACCGGGGCGCCGGCCGGGATTCTGGTTTTGATAGCCTCAGCCTCCAGTCCCTGCCTCACCTGGCTGACCAGGTTCTTGGCTCTGGCCAGCGAGTCGTCGATTGACTCGATGGTGTCGCCGGTGATAAGTTCGGGGGGTACTTCCGGATTGGTCTCAATCACTATGCTCTTGTAGCTCGATACCGCCTTGCTTAGCTGTTCGCCGAGCTGGTCGAGGTCTTCGCTGGACTGGGTGACGGACTGCTCCAGGGAAGCGATTTCGCTGTCTTTGTCGGCTACAGCCTGCTCCAGCTTCAAGATTTGCTGGTTCCTTGCCTCCAGCTCCCGGTCTTTCTCGGTGACCAGTTGGGTAAGCTCGGTAACTCTGGCTTCAAGCTGCCTCAGCTTCTCCTCCAAGGGATTTTGCTCTTCCTGTTTTAGCTCTTCATCAGTCAAATTAAATAACCCCCTTGTGATTGTTACAAAGCGCCTTCCACCTTGGGCTTCAAAGCTCTCTCTCGCCCGCCGCCGGCGGTAGACTTGGCACTAAGCTCTTTATTCATCTTGAGGATGGCCTGCCTCTCCTCAAGCCACTGCTTGAACTCCATCTCCGGGTCGTTGACCCCGACCTCGTACATAGCCCGGCGCCGGGAGTGGATGCCGTTCTGAACCAGGGTCTGCTCATTGGTGACCAGACGGCTCAGGTCTCTGGGCAACACCGGGCTCCAGACCACATCCAAACGGTGGTTGCCGAAGTCCTGGTTCTGGTATTTCTCGATAAGCCGGAGGATGAGCTGGCCTCTCTTTTTATAGGCGGTGGTCCTGATGAGTCTCTTGCGCCACACCTTCTGCAATAGCGGTTGTAGCTCAATCTCAAGGGCTACCCCGGAAAGGTCCCTGGAGGTGCCGCCGAAGGCAGCTCGGGGCGCCTCGGCGACATCATGCAGGGTTCGGTAAAGGAGGTCGATGTAGCTGATGTGGAGGCCGACGCCACCGCCCTGGAGCAGGTCAAGCAGGTAGGCTTTAGCATCGTCGGGTATGTTCCACACTGCCCCCGGCTTGACGGCGATATCCTCGGATTCCTCCACGTTCTCCAGTACGGCGATGGGGTTGCCCGATAGCTCCAGGATTCTTGATAGCTGGCTCATCGCCCGGTTCAGCTCCCGCTGTGGCTCGACGAGCTGTGCCAGATCGGATATGCCCCAGAACTTCTTCGGCTCTCTCAGGTTGGGGTAGATAACGAACGGGATAAAGCCGTAGGGGTTGGCTTTCTTCTCTACCTGGTTATCGTCCAGCCAGAGCTCGAAGTGCCCGTCTGTCCATATCTCGACGATGCTGGCTGTCTTGCCCCTGGCTTTTACCCCGTACTGGATTTCAGCCTCCTCGGCGGTCAGGTTGTACTTTGAGGCTACCCGCCATATTCGGGAGGTGTCGTCTCCCAGCCACCAGGCATAGATACCCTGGATATCGGGGGCGGTAACCCGGACGGCCTTCCTTTCCGTGTCCCAGGTAACCTTGAAGCAGGCGTCGCCGAGGATGGCGCAGTCAATCTCGGTCTCGAAGGTTAGCTGTTCCAGGTTGTTGTCCTGCTCCACCTGCCGCAGGGCGGCCTCGGCTCTCTTGGCTCTGGCTCTGGCTTCGTCCGAATCCTCCACCGCCTCGACGGTCGAGTGAACGCCGGATGACAGATAGGAAGTGACCTTGTCGATAACCACCTTGGCGTAGTTGAAGGTCAGGTGTTTCTCGCCTCGGGTGGCGCGACCTGGCCACTGCTGGCCGCGGTAGAAATCGAGCAGCTCCCGGTACCGTTTGAGCCTGTCAAAGTCCTGCTGGTTCAACTGCATTGGGGTGAAATCATTGTTCATCTTTTATCCTTTGTTTAAAAATCTTGGTCTTCCTGATGAGTGTTCCGGTAGTTCTTCAGCACCCTCTGGACGGTGCGCTGGCTGATGCTGAATGCTATCGCCAGCTCTTTTACTCCTCTGCCCTCTTTCTGGAACTGGTGCAGTATCTGCCGGTCACGGCGGCTCTTGAGCAGGTGCTGCTTGCCTCTGGGCACGTCGTAGATGCATCCGGGGAAGGGACAATTGAGACAGGATTCAGCCAGTTCACAGCCTTCATCTTTGTAATGACAATACTCCGGTGGTAAATCTATCTCAGTGTAAAACGTCGGCTCCAGTTCCATAACACTCAATCCAAAAAGCTCACTGAGTGGTAAAATAATAGCACATATGTTCTATTCGGTCAACACTTTTTTGTCGTCTGGGAGGCTAACCATTCTGTCTTATTTGCGTTATAGTTAGTAGGCTCGTTGATGCTTGACAAAGGAGGATATTGGTGCTATTATTGTTTTGACAAAGTAATATTTACTTTTCTAGTATTATGGTACCTTTAGATAACTACTATAATGTGATGGAAGCCGGTCATCGTCTCAAGATTCATCCGGAAACGGTGAAACGCCTGTGCCGGCAGAAAGACCTGCCGGCGATAAAGTTGCATAATACCTGGTTGATTGACAAGGATGACCTTGACAACTTCGCCGGGACCTACGTCCCGAGGCGCGGTGCTAAAAGGAAACTGATATAGAAAACTTATAAGGGAGGAAACATGGTGAAAGATAAAAAGGTTTTTCGAATACTGGCAGTGACTTTGACTTTGGCGTTACTGCTGATGGCGATACCGGCGTCGCTGGTCCTGGCGGCGGCAAGTCTTAATCTTACCCCGGACGAAGGCGAGGTTGGTGATGACGTTCAAGTTAATGGCACGGGTTTTAATACAGGCCTGAGCCTCATTCTTTATTTCTCCAGCCAGCCGGCTGAGGTGGGCGATGATATCAATACCGATGTTACCATCTATAAGCAGGTAAATACAGCTGGTACGCCTGTGAGTCCCAATTTTGTTAAAAACTTTCTGGTGCCGGAAGTTCTTAGCCAGGGCCCTGGTACCGATGAAGATGTTCACGACGGCAGGTATTATGTATATGTTACCAATGATATTTCAGAGTATATACTGGCCAAGGCTTACTTTACCGTCGTTGGCTTTGGTACTATTGAGTTAAGCGATGATGAAGGCACGGTTGGTACCGAGATTGACATCACCGGTGGTGGCTTTGCTGCAGATGAAGATCTTTCCGTGGAGTTTGGCGGCGATGAAGTGGATATTGAATCTGGTGATGAGGTAACCGATGAAGACGGTGAATTTATCCTATCCATTATTATCCCGGATGCCATTTTTGGTGACCATACTATAGCTGTTATCGGTGGAGAGTCTCTGGCAGAGGTTAGCGATACATTTACTGTGATGTCAGATATAACAGTTAATCCTGTGCAAGGGCTGCCGGGCGATGAGCTGACATTATATGGCACCGGTTTTGATAAAAGGAATGGTGTGGATTTCTATTTTGGTGGTACCCCGATTACTGTTGAATGGATTGTTGATGCTGCCCGCAGTAAGACCAACAACGACGGTTATTTTGCCGTAAAGATTACCGTACCCGATGTTGATGTCGGTGCCTATACCATTCTGGCCGAGGATGAGGATGACGATGATATCTCAGCACAGGTAACCTTCACCGTGACAGAGCCATCGTTAAACCCGGTTATCGTCGTTGACCCCACCAGTGCCAATGTCGACGACGAGGTTGAGGTTAGCGGGACGGAGTTCGCTCCCGGCGATACCGTGACCATCTACTTTGACGATGAAGTTGTCGACACGACTACCACCTTGACTGACGGCAGCTTCACCGGTTCCTTTGATATTCCCGAGAGTGTCAATGGCAGTCATACCATAAAGGCTGAGGATACTGATGGTGGGGTGGCGACAGCAACGATAACCGTAGAGCCGAAGATAGCCTTTGACATTGAAGAAGGCCCGGGCGGTACCGAGGTAACGGTAACCGGCACCGGCTTCGGCTACCGGAGCGATATTGAGACCATTGAATTTGATAGTACCGATGTTGATATAGAGAGCGGTGATGATAGGTCTGGTACGGATGGCAGTTTTGAGTTCAGCTTCATAGTGCCGGCGGTTGGAGCCGGCAGTTATGATGTAACGGTCGAGGATGAAGACGGCAACTCCGCCGAGGCCGAGTTCACCGTGGTGGCCGCCGCGGCCAGCATTACTCCAACCAGCGGAGTGGGCGGCACTGAAATTACAGTTACCGGTGTTAACTTTATCGCCGGTGCTGAAGTTACCATTTCTTATGATGGTGTTGACATTACTACTGCTACTGCCGGTAGTGATGGAACAGTATCAGCTACATTCGATGCTCCTGCCGGCGCCGGTGGGGTACACAATGTAACCATAAGTGATGGAATAAACGATCCCGATGCTGAATTTACAGTTACTGCTGAAGCTTCTATCAATCCAGTTAGCGGTAATGTAGGCAGTGCGATTACGGTGAGTGGTAATGGCTTTGGCGCCAGCAAGCCGATAACCATCACCTATGATGGCAGTGTCGTTACCCCGATGGCGACAATCGTAACTCTGGTTGACGGCAGCTTCAGCGGCAGTTTTATCGCTCCTGTCAGCACTGGCGGTAGCCACGTTATAACCGTCAGCGATGGCGTCAACCCTCCTAAGCAGTTTACCTTTACCATGGAGACAACCAAACCGCCGACGCCCCAGCAACTTCCGCTTGGGACGGATAAGCCCAAGCAGCCGATTACCTTTGATTGGAGCGATGTCACCGATGCCAGTATGCCGGTAACATATAGTCTCCAGGTTGCTACCGATGCCAGCTACGGCAATATAGTGATTGATAAGATGGGGCTTGCCGGGTCTGAATACACCCTTCTCGAAGAGGAGGAGCTTGAGCCTGTTGGTAAGGATAGCCCTTACTACTGGAGAATAAGCTCAACAGATGCTGCCAGCAATAGCAGTGACTGGGGTCCCAGCGCCACCTTCTATATTGGTGGCGGTTGGCCCGGCTGGCTGATGTGGCTCTGGATTGGGCTGGGGGCACTGACGCTCGGTATATTCTTCTTCTGGCTGGGTAGGAGAATAGCCTTTAGCTCCTACTAATATATCTTGATAATACAGGAAATAGCATCCCCCCTCCCTGATTTACGGGAGGGGGATTTTTTTAATGAAAGAGGGAGCTGAAAGCCCCCTCTTAGACTTTTCCCCCTGCCTTGCTATGCAGAATACTATTGGACAAATGTGGTATAATTAACATAACGAAATATTAGCTTGAAGATGCTGTGAAAGAAGATGAGAATATATTCCCATCATTACTAGAAAAGGTACTTGTAGACATTTGGGGAGGTGGTGGAGACCGTCTTAGCACACTTCATCTTAAAAAAACACGCACAGCGACTTCTCATATTCGAAGTATCTATAGGCATAAGGGTGAGCACGGTACTATCCAACCTTCCAGAATAAATTACCAATTTAAGCAAAATAGGGCTGGATATTTAGCTGCCTTTGGGGAAAGGCATGCTTATCTATCCTACTTACATTTAAATAAAGTACAAAGCAAAAATCCTGAAGCAATACCAAAGCCTCGTGGCAAGAGAAACGAATTGGTAGTTACTTCTTTGGGAGCTGGAGCTTGTGTTGAGTTATTTGGCATATGTCTTTTCTATTTATCAGGTGCAGGTCGTCAATCGCTTCTTTTAAAATTAAACTCTGTAGAAAAAGAGCGTGAATGGAATTCAAGCCAACATATTGTATTTACTAGAGTCCTAAAAGATATTTTTCCGAAAGTAGATGTTGATAAAATTGATGTTGCAGTAGATTTGAAAGAGGATGCAATACCTGCATTCTCTAATCAATATGATAGGCTCACCAACACCGATATATTGCTTATTTACAACGTTTTAAATGAAATCCCATCAACTTATGCGAATAAAGTATGGAGAAATATTAAATTTTTAATAGACATATTCCAGAGGCCAGTTCTTATTCTTCTTATGGAACCTTCTGCTTCGCGAGCGGAACCTCGTATATATCGAATAAAGGAACAACTCATTCAACAAACTGATTTGATTGAAGAAAACAAGGAAGAAATATTTTATTTTAATGAAGCACCTGTTTGCATCAAGAAGAGCAATTCTGAAGATGATTTAAACTATCGGTTATTTGGACCTAGCACTGATAGCTCGCAGCCTGATTTCGAGACGTCAATTTCGAGAGCACACATGTCTTCTGTGAAGAAACCAGATTCACCAATAACCATGGAACAAGTGGCTTTGCAGCTTTCGAAGTTGGGTATTAAGAGAGGGAGAAAAGGAGCAAGTGCGTTTCGGCGCCCTAGAGTAGGGCCACAATATACGTTTGTCTCTGTTAGTGATGATTGGAAATTGTAATGAAAAGGTGGTAGTATAACATTTAACTACACCTTGTAATATATACAATTGCTGCTTGACTTGGTTTAGCGCTATTGCTTTTTGCACAATCTTACCCCCTCACTCCCTAACACTCCCCACCGCTGTTTTCCTCTCGTATTGGTTAGCTGCTTCAACCAGCAGTGCCAGGCTCATCAGGAAGTCGTCGTGCCCCTGTGACGGGTCGACATAAAAATTCATTGTCTGGTTGGGGCGGTACTGGTTTCTGGCTTTTTCCATCTGTAACCAGAACTCTCGGTATTCCGCTGAGCCGTCGCCGGCATACACCTTCAGCCGGCCCGAGTTAATAGCCGCCAGCAGGTTGAAGCCCAGCTTTGACTTGGAACCGGTGGTGAAGGTGAACGGGGAGACTTTTGAACCCAGTGACTTCCTAAGGAAGGAGCTTACCGGCTGGCCGACGCCGGTGGCATCGACCACTACCCGTCGGCAGTGCCATACATTACCCAGGATGTCGATAAGCTGATGGTAGAGCTCGGAGTGCTTTTTACCGGTCCACCAGTAGTGCTCGACGATATTTACCCTGGGCTGTTTCTGAACTTCGTCGCTGACCGAGAAGTCCAGTTCGCCGATGGTAACCACGGTCGAGTCCTTGAGCGGCTTTAGAGCTCTCAGGGTAGCTCCCTCCGCCTCCTCTGCCTCACCGGCAAGGTCGATGCCGGCGATATAGGTTTTGCCCGGCTCGGGCTGGTGTTTTCTCGGGTGCTTCCCCTGTAGCTGTGCCCTCTGTTGATGGCTTAAGAAGCCACCGCCGCCATGTATGGGTAACAGGCAGTACTGGGTCAGGAAAAGTGGGTGGTTCTCCCCCAAACGCTCACGCTCCGCCTGGACATAGGCTAGATAATCGGGGTTGTATTTGGCTACTTCCTGCCAGTCGAATCGGAAGTGGCGTTTGGTGCCGTCTTTCCTCTCCAGTTCCAGGTTGGTCTGCTTTATCTCCTCGAGCAGGGTCAGGTCGTCCCAGGTGGTGCCGTAGTGAATGGTGGTGACATTGGTTGTCGCCCCCATAGGTTTGAACTCCTTGGTGTATTTCGCCTTGCTTACATCTTGGGACTCGTCTATCTCCAGGAGTATGTGAGCCGTGTTACCAACGACGTTAGCCGATTCGTCGGCGGAAAGGAATATAGCCCTGGCATTATATAGCCTGATGATATAGCCCATCTCGGATGTCCAGACGCCAGCAAAACCGGCATCGTTCAGCCTGTCCTTGAGCCGCGTCATAGAGATGACCGTCTGCGGTTTGAAGGTGGGGGCACACTTAATCAGGTTCTGCGGTGTCGCCGTCATGAAGAGGGTCACAAGCAACAGCTCAAGCTGGGCGGATAGCTCGTTCTTGCCTCCCTGGCGGGCGATCTCGACGGAGAAGGTAATGCCCTTCCTGCCGAAAACGCTGTCCAGTATAGCCAGTGCCACCTCTCTCTGGTAGGGGCGGAGTCTATTTATCAATGAAGCTTCCGATGCCGATGCCCAGCGGTAGGGCAACATCCCGGAGGACATTGGTGATCGCCTCCTTCAGGCTCCTCTTGTCCTCCTTGCTGATGTTGTATCTGGTTCTGACCAGCCGGGCCAGAGTATTGGTTGCCTGTATAATGAGCTTTATATTTTGCGGGTCGTGGGCAACGACGGACTTAATCTTGGTTCTAAGCAGGGCGATCTCATCGTCGATACCCTCGACGCGGGTGGCTAGCTCGAAATCGAGCTGTTCCGCCTCATCGAGCACCCTGGAGTAGAAGCCGTGCTTTCTAGCGTTTTGATTGCCTCTGGGGGCGCCTCTTTTTATTTTCTCTGTATTCTCCGGCATATAGTCTGTCTCCTTTGTCAAGGAGCTCGGCAGTGGTCAGGACAATAATGTGAGCCGCCAACTCCCATCTCTGGTTTTCTATGGCTAATCTCAGCAGTTTCATCGCCTCCTCCTTGACTAGATGTAGAGTTATAATAGCACAAATGTTCTACTATTACTACTATATTTTGTCATATCTGAAGAATTGATATTATGCTCTATCCGCTATAGAATAGTGGGTTAGAAGATGAGCACTGTCCAGAAGCTTTATCAGCTACAGGAGATTGAACTTGAGATTGAGTCCGATGAGAAGGCTCTATCCCGGTGTCTTGGTCGGCTCGGGGAAAGTGAGGCGGTAAACAGGGTTAACTCCAGGCTCCAGTGCGCACGGCAACAGCTGGCAGGGCTTGAGCAGAAACAGCACTCAGCGGAGTGGCAGATAGAAGACATCGAAGCCAAGCTGATGGCGGTGAAAGAGACGCTTTATAGCGGGCGGGTGAAAAATCCCAAGGAGCTGGCCGGTCTCCAGCAGGAGGAAAAAAGCCTGGAAGCCCAGCGTGACCGTTTAGAGGAAGGGGCACTGGAGACGATGGAGCAGGTGGAGGTGGTTACCGCTGACCTGGCGGCATTAAACAGTGAGCTCGGGGAACTGGAAGACGAGTGGCGCCGCCAGCAGCAGGAGTTGTCTGTAGAGATAGAGAGATTGAAGGAATCGATATCCGAGCTGAAAGAGAAACAGAAGCTGGCACTGGCTGGCATAGATGCCAGAACGATTGATTACTATAACCAGCTAAAGAAACAGAAGGGATGGGCGGTTGCCAGAATCGAGCAGGGCACATGCCGTAGCTGTCGTATATCGCTGTCCACTGCCGAGTTACAGCGAGCCAGGGGAGACCAGCTGGTCGAGTGCAATAGCTGCCGGCGTATCCTGTTTCTTGACTGATTGGGGTGAATATTTAGGCGTATGGCGATTAGAAAGGTAGTGATACACTCGGACGGGGTGTCGCGGAATAATCCGGGACCGGCGGCTATAGGCGCCACTATCAAGGATGAGCAGGGGCGGCTGATAGCGGTTGTTTCGCGGAGTATCGGACGGGCGACCAATAATCAGGCGGAGTACGGGGCGGTCATCGCCGCTCTAGAAAAGGCTATCAAACTGGGTGCCCGGCAGGTTGAGCTGAACCTGGACTCGGAGCTAGTAGTCAGGCAGGTTACCGGGCGATATCGGGTAAAGAACGAGGCTCTCAAGCCCTTGTTTGACAGGGTGAAAAAACTGCTGGGCTCTCTGGAAGACTTCAGCATAAAGCATATCCCCCGCCGGCAGAATCGAGAGGCTGATAGGCTGGCTAATAGCGCCCTGTAGTTTGGCTGTTTAACGGCAACGTTTGACTAAAGCCCCTTTCTATAATAGAGTATAGTTGGGCTAAGTAAACCGGGTAACCGCCCCTTCTTCGAAGGGGAGGAAAGTCCGAGCTCCACCGGGCAGGGTGCTGGGTAACGCCCAGGAGGGGTGACCCTACGGATAGTGCCACAGAAACATACCGTCCTTCGGCTGAAGGATAAGGGTGAAATGGTGAGGTAAGAGCTCACCAGCGGCCGGGTGACCGGTCGGCTGGGTAAACCCCACCCGGAGCAAGACCGAATAGAGGGACAAAAGGACGCCCGGCCTGTCCCCGGGTTGGTCGCTTGACCCTGCTGGTAACAGCAGGGCTAGATAGATGGTTACCGCCCTTCCTCGGAAGGGTACAGAACTCGGCTTACAGGTTTACTTAGCCTAAACACTATTGTCACTTTCTGTCCTCCTTCTATTTGAGCGGCTGGTCCTCTATATTAGCCATTTTTTAAGCTCTTGATTCCATTATGCCATTCTCTTTTGAATAATATAGCCATGGCACCTGGCTGTCAATATAGTTCTACACTGTGGTTGACTATATGTCAATAGAGGTTAATAAACACTGGGGTTGACAAAAGGGTTAATAGGGGCTGATAAAAGGGTTGAAAATGAATACGTAAAGGAAAGGTAGTTTTCTACTCGAGAAACTATCTGACGGTTTGTTAGGTAACATTTCGATGAAATGTTATTTCCATTTTGCCCTTTTTAGGAAAGCAATTTAATTAATAATCCCTGTATTTATTATGATAAGATAACTTCAAATCTATTCATCGTATTTTTAATTGTGTCACCGGTGTAAAAAACATACAAAGAAAAGGCAATTAAAATTGACCTGCCCCCATAAGGTGTACCACTTGTTAAGTTAGAGTTACCGGTATTATAGCCTCAGGAGCTGGTGGCTGATCTTAGTCTTGATAACTCCATTCTCAAAGAGGCAGCCCAGGGAAACTCCTAAGCCCGTCCAAAAGGCGAAGGGTGATAATCCGCGTAAGCGAGTCATTTCATATCTCCCAGAGGCGGGCATGCCGGGTGCTGAGGCAGGCCAGGTCTACTCAGAGGCGTATTCTCCGTACCAGCTGCGAAGAGGACAGACTGGTGACGTGCATTATTAATCTGGCCACTAAGTATGGCAGATACGGATATCGCAGGATAACAGCTCTGTTGCGTAATGAAGGCTGGAAGGTAAACCACAAGAGGGTGGAGAGGATATGGAGGAGGGAAGGACCTAAGGTGCCCAATATGTCTTGCTAGCACCGCTGGGTAACGATCAGCCAGAAAGCGACTCACTTTGTTGGTAGTCTGAGCAGGAATCTTTACTCATGTGTGTTGCTCCCCAGTAATGCTTTTAGGGAGTGGAGTGAACAGATACCAATAGCTGAAGTTCTTTACATGGAGATGCGTTAGTCTGTTTTTCGATGCCGGGCAGGTGGGAGCAGGTGTATCATTGGAGAAGCTTTGGGTTGAGAAAGACATTAGCTACATTGGGATCAAATTGAGTACCTGTACAGAACACTATATCAGCGCGTGCGGCTTCAGGGCTCATTGCCTCCCGGTACGGATGCCCAGATGTCATAGCATCATAGGCTTCAGCCAGCGCCAAGATTCTAGCTCCCAGTGGTATTTGCTCGTCGTGTAGCCCGTCCGGATAGCCTCCACCATCATAGCGCTCGTGGTGATGCTTGACCATCTTCAAAATGCTCTCATCCTTTATCATGGAAGCTAGAATACGTTCACCCATTTCACAGTGGTATGTTATATGACGATACTCAGCCTCGGTAAGCCGCTCCTGTTTGCTCAGAACAGATTCCCCCACTTCCATCATACCAATATCATGAGTCAACCCAGCTAGTCTTACCTTCTCAATATCATCCTGCGGCAGGCCTAGCCCTTGGGCTATAGCTACAGCTATTTCGGCTACCCTCTTCGAATGATCACCTAGCTCTTTAGAAAAAGAGTCAAATATCTTTTTCGCCTGTTTCTCAACAATACGCCGCATTTTTCTGTGCCTCCTTGGTCATATACTCGAAAACACTATGCATCTCACCTCCAGCCAACACCTATAACCCTATATATGATACATTCTGAGAATAACTCTATCAACTAGGACTCATTTGCCCATTGAAGATTAAGGATACATTTCATCTTTTTGTGACCGATTATAAAGCTAGTTGGCTATTACAAATAATGATAACAGCTATCTATAATCATAAATGGTTCACTGGCCTGCCCCCATAAGGTGTACCACCTATAGAGTTAGAGTCTCGACCATTTTAGCTTCAGGAGCTGGTGGCTTATAACCCAGAGAACTATGTGGTCTTACCTGATTGTATTCCATCCTCCACTCCTCAATCAATACCCTGGCCTCTATCAACGTTGTAAATATCTCCTTGTTAAGAAGTTCATCCCTTAGCTTACCATTGAATGACTTGATATATCCATTCTCCCATGGACTTCCCGGCTCTATAAACAGGGTCTTCACTCCCAAACGACTAGGCCAGTTTCTTATCTACCTGGCGGTAAATTCTGTGCCATTATCTGAGCGGATATGCTCCGGTATTCCCCTGAGTATAAACAGGTTAAACAGCTGGTCGATGACATCCTGGGAGGAAATACGGCGGCTGCTCCGGAGTGTAAGCCTTCTTGGCCATTTATCCCCCTTTTATCCTCCAGTCTAACATTAAGACCGGACTACTTTTTGGGGGGCAGGTCATCACGTTCCTCTATCATATACGATTCCTCATTTTACCTATCAATTTTGGGTGATCTTACTCAATCACACTTTCTGACGAAATGTGCAGGTCACAAGATATAGGGCGGTTGTGTCCGGTGATTGATGCCCTAGTAACTTCTGTACATCTCTCAAGTTTGCCCCAGATTCTAGCAGCTGGGTCGCAAAATAATGACGCGGACAATGAGGATGAAAACCCTCCAAGCCACAAGCCTTGGCCAAACTGGTGACTATTCTATAAAAAATGCGGCCATTAAGGCCATCAAAGACTCTTTCCCTCGCTACCTTGCTGGCGCACTGCTCACGTAGCGGAAGGATGGTCCTTTCGGCCATGGGTATTACCCTATCCCGCTGCCCTTTTCCTTGGCGCACCAAGATGCGGCGATTATTGAAATCAGTATCGCTAACCAGCAGGCTAAGCAATTCGCTCTTGCGAAGGCCGGTATAGCCTAGTACTAGGATCAGGTTTTTATTTCTCCGTTTCTGCGCTCCAGTTTGATGGCAAAGCCCTGTCTCAGCCTGCTTAACCAGTGCCTCATAGTCGCCCCTGTCATGGTAGGGTGGCAGCATTACGGGCTTTTGTAGCTTAATTTTAAGGTGCTCACCAATAAACTCGAAGAATGGCCTCAGGGCGTGGTAGTAGACCAGGAGCGACTTTGGCTGATAGCCCCTGTCTCTGAGGTGGGCTATGAATTCCTTGGCATTGGCAGCACTTGGCTCCTTACCGGAGAGCCATTTACTGTAGCCTTCTAATATTTGCCGATACTTCGCCACTGTGCTACGATTAAGGTCGTCCTGCTTTAGCCTTTGGTAGTAATCTTTAAGGAGTGTTGCCATATCTAAAGGATAACACTTGCCAGCTGGCAAACTGTCTACAAGCTGGGAGCAAAGACTTTTGGCAACTGCCCGAATCTGGCTTTCAGATAGTCCTGTAACTCGGCTTACAGGTTTACTTAGCCCGGTTGCTTCAGAGTTGTTGGTAATTGCTCATCATGGCTGTGTTATAATATCGGCCTAGTATGGATTGAGTTGGGAAGGAATGGGGGATTTATGAACCGGGCTGTGAAACTGGGTGCCATCACATTGGCCTTAATTGCTATAACCGTCCTTCTGTATACCGCTGCTTCTGGTAGTATATTCTTTGTTGACCAGCAACTAACGCCGGACACCGTTGTCTACACTGAAAGAGATGGCTATGTCTTCCCCTTCTATAAGGATGGCACCGCCGTCAAGGTGGCTACTGTCTTTCATAGTGTGGAGCCGGGAGATGGCAATCTGGCCCCGATACTGTTTCAGGTAATACCCCGGGATGGCTACCGGGTCGACTCATTACATCTGGAGTTAAGGCTGTTGCAGCCACCTTCGGCGCTCCTGCTGGAAAACCCGGAGGGGGATTTATCGCCGCCATACGATTACACCCGCACCGACCTTGATTCATCGGTTGTCCTCGATTTTCCGGTCCTGGATTCCCGGGCTTCGGAAACGATAACCCTCAACTTCTGGCTGGACCTGTCGGCGATAGACCCGTCTACTCCGGAGCAGTTGCTTCTGGATATTGCCTTTGCCATGCATGAGGAAAGCATACTAAAAATCGTAAGGTATAATGCCAGTATAACGATACAGTTAGAAGTCCCATCCATTGCCTGATGCCAGCCATTCCCTTCCACGGCAAAGTATGTTATTTATAATTGCCTATTGTCTTATCTTATTATATTGTCGGGTTAGCCGCCCGACCTTTCTTTATTCTTGATTAGTTGATAAACTGTCTATAGAACGAGTAAAAGGGAGTGAGTCCGATGTCAAAAGAAGTAAAAATAGGGCTGGTCAGTCTGTTGCTGGGATTGGGTTTTGGTCTGTCTTTCGGCCTGGGTTATCTCCTGGGCGACGATATGCAGACACAAGACCCATCTTTTACCAGTGTTGAGCAAGCCTGGAATATCATACTCAATGACTATGTGGAGAAGGATAAAATCGATGCCGAAATGCTGAGCCAGGCGGCTATCGAGGGTATGATAGCGGCGCTGGATGACCCTTATACCGCTTACCTGGATGCCACAACCTACCAGTTGGGTATAAGTGAATCGGAGGGAGAATATACCGGTATTGGCGCCAGTGTCGGCATACAGGACGGGCAACTGACGGTTGTCGCTGCCTTTGACGGTTCACCGGCTGATGTAGCGGGTATACAAGCCGGGGATGTGATTCTGGAAATTGGTGGCGTGTCTACTTTGGGAATGGACCTCTATGACGCGGTGCTGAAGGTACGTGGCGATTTAGGGACATCGGTCAGTCTGCTCATTCTCCACCAGGGGGAGACCGAGCCGGTGGAGATTATCGTCGTCAGGGGGCAGATAGAGGTGCCCAGCGTTGACTTTGAGATGCGGGGAGACATTGCCTATATCGGTATCGAGCACTTTACCGAGAGAACCGATAAAGAGCTGGTGCCGGTGCTGGAAGCTATAGCCGACGAAGGGGCTACCGGCATCGTCCTTGACCTGAGGGGTAACCCGGGCGGTCTGCTGGACTCGGTGGTTCTGGTCACCAGCCGCTTCCTGACACAGGGAGAGGTGCTCACCGTGCGGGACAGCTATGGCAACGTTGAGGTCTATGTGGTCAGCCCTCAGGAGTTGACCACCGACCTGCCGATGGTGGTGCTGGTCGATGGCTATAGCGCCAGCGGTAGCGAGGTGGTGGCCGGCGCTCTTCAAGACCACGAGCGGGCGGTTATCGCCGGCACCGCCACCTACGGCAAGGGTAGCGCCAACACCTTGAAAGAGCTTGCCGATGGCTCCGGTCTGTACATTACCATCGCCCGCTGGCTGACGCCCGATGGTCATCTGATAGAGGGGATAGGCGTTATCCCCGATGTCGAGCTTGAGCTTACCGATGAGGATGCCGTCCAGTGGGCTATAGACTATCTTCATGGCGGCGGGCAGGCAGGCTAGGCAAAAACGATAGAGTATGGTTGGTCGGGGCTTGATATGGACCGCTTGAGCTTCAGGTTATGGCTGGTGGCGAGCGTTACGCTGGCCTTGGGCGCGGTAATAATCCGTCTGGCCTGGGAGGCGGCTTACACCACTACGGCAGGCAGTATGGTCATCATAGCCCTGCTTATGCTGGCTATTCTCGGTATCTATGCCCTTTTCCTGTATCTTATAATCAAACCCAGCCGGGGGAAAATGACCAGTTTGCCGGTCAAGGTATCGTTTACGGTGATAATTACCGCCGGTCTTATCAGCGGCATCATCCACTTCGTCCGCTTTGTTCCCTCGCCCGAGGCCTTCTTCCCACTAAGCGTGGTAATAGCTACCCTGCTCCTGGTGGCGGGGGTTATCGCCTACCTGCTGGCGCTCGGGCTTATCTGGTCAATACATAAGGCCGGGAAATAGGCAGCCCTGTTACTATTGGCTTCTATTTGACCATATTATCGGTAGTAGCCTATAATTCATAGACAATTCCGGGGTAATCCCTTGTAATACTATGAGCGTATCACAACAACTTGAAGAGATAAGAAAGGCGGCGATTGGGGAGCTGGGCGGTACCGGCGATGCCAGGGAACTGGAAGCCTGGCGGGTTCGCTATTTAGGCAAAAAGAGCCTGCTGAATGAGGTCCTGCGTAGCCTGTTTCGGTTACCCCTTGAGGAGAGAAAGGCGGTGGGCGCCGCCGCCAACAGGCTCAAGGCTGATCTGGAGAACGAGCTGGGCCAGAAGGAGCAGGTGGTTCGTCAGGATAGACTGGCAGCGTCGGCTGGAGGAAAGGATATCGATATATCCCTGCCCGGGCGCTCCTTCACCGCCGGGCGGCTGCACCCGGTTACCCGGGTGTATTATGAGATAAACGATATCTTTGTCTCTATGGGCTTTGAGGTGGTTGAGGGGCCGGAGGTAGAGTGGGACTACTATAACTTCGAGGCGTTGAACATTCCCAAGGAGCACCCAGCCCGCGATACCATGGCGACGCTCTGGATAGACAGTGAGGCGGGGAGTGGGGGCAGGTCAAGGCTGTTGCGCACCCACACCTCGCCGATGCAGGTTCGGGTTATGGAGAAGGTGCGCCCTCCGCTGAGGATAGTGGTACCGGGTAAGGTGTACCGCTATGAGGCTACCGATGCCACCCATATCCCTATGTTCCATCAGCTTGAGGGCCTGGCGGTGGACGAGGGTATTACTATGACTGACCTTAAGGGGACGCTCTACGAGTTTGCCCGCCGCTTCTTCGGCGGAGATAGGCGGGTGCGCTTTCGCTGTGACTACTTCCCCTTCGTTGAGCCCGGCGTTGAGATGGCGATTGAGTGCATTGTCTGTAAGGGGGAGGGGTGCCGCCTGTGCGGCTCCAGCGGCTGGATTGAAATACTGGGCGCCGGTATGGTCCACCCCCGGGTGCTGGAGCGGGTGAACATCGACCCCGAGGTCTACTCCGGCTTTGCCTTCGGCATGGGTATCGAGCGCATCCCGATGTTACGCTACGGCATTAACGATATCCGCCTGTTTTACGGCAGTGACCTTAGATTCTTGAGGCAATTTTAGGGCTATGAAGGTTCCGGTTAAGTGGCTCAGGGACTATGTTGATATAGACCTGCCGCTGGCAGAGGTTGCCCGGCGGCTGACGATGGCCGGTACCGAGACCAGCCTGCTGTCGCTGGGGCAAAGCTGGCAGGGGGTGGTCGTCGGACAGATAATAGCCGTAGAGCCACACCCTAATGCTGAACGCCTGCGCCTGGTGACCGTAGACCTGGCTACGGAAGAGCAGACGGTGGTCTGCGGCGCGCCCAATCTCCAGATTGGCGATAAGATAGCCTTTGCCCCTGTCGGCACCGAGCTTATCGATGGGCATACTGGCGAAAAAGCGGTTCTCAAGAAAGCCAAGATTCGTGGCGTTGCTTCCTGCGGCATGGTCTGCTCGGAGAAGGAGCTGGGTATATCCGATAGCCACGAGGGGATTATGGTTCTGCCTTCCGAGGCGCAGCCGGACACACCACTGTCTGAATTTTTAAACGATATGGTGCTTGACCTTGAAGTAACCCCCAACCGCCCTGACCTGCTGTCGGTAATCGGCGTCGCCAGGGAGGTAGCCGCTCTCACCGGGCAGTGTGTCTCTCTTTCCGAGCCCGGTTTTGAGGCTCGGGGAGACCCGATAGAAGGGCAAATATCGGTCGAGATAACCGATCCCGATCTGTGCCCCAGATACTGCGCCAGCTTAATAAATGGTATAAAAATAGCCGAGTCCCCCGAGTGGTTAAAGCAGCGTCTCACTAGCTCGGGCATGCGCCCGATAAACAATATCGTGGATGTTACCAACTACGTTATGCTGGAATACGGGCAGCCTCTACACGGTTTTGATTATCATAAAATCAGTGATAAGAAGATTATCGTGCGCCGGGCGAAAGATGGCGAGGTTATGGTTTCTCTGGATGGGGTAGAGCGGAACCTTAGCAGAGATATGCTGGCCATCGTCGATAGCCAGCGGGCGGTAGCCATTGGCGGCGTTATGGGTGGTGCCAACAGCGAGGTGAGCGAAGAAACCACATCAATATTGCTGGAAGCGGCCAGTTTTAACCCGGCAAGCATTCACTTTACCAGCCACAGACTGGGTCTGGTAAGCGAAGCCAGTATGCGCTTTGAGCGGGCCATCCGTTCCGAGCTGGCACTGCCGGCGCTGAAACGGGCGACTCAGCTTATTGTACAACTGGCTGGCGGCAAAGCCGCCCGGGGTCTGATTGACATCTACCCGGGGAGGCAGGAGTGGAAACCCATTCTGCTGAGGGCTAGCAGGGTGAACCGCCTCCTGGGCGTTGAGTTTGACCCAAGACAGATAACGGATGCCCTGGTATTGCTTGGCTTTGACATAAAGCCAGCCTCTTCGGCTTCAGAGTTTCTGGTCGCTGTTCCATACTGGCGCAGCGATATAAGCCTTGAGGTCGACCTGATAGAGGAGGTCGCCCGTGTTATCGGCTATGATAGGATTCCGACAACCATGCTGGCCAGTCCGTTACCACAGCAGAACCCCAAACCCATCATCGGGCTGAGGAGGAAGGTAAGCCAGATTCTTACCGGTTTCGGTTTTCAGGAGGTGATAACCTATTCGTTGACCAGCCGTGAGATTATGAAAAAGGTCTTTCAACGCCCCTTTGAGCCGGAGCCTATACGTCTGGCTAACGCTATGACGATGGAGCAGGAGTACCTCCGCACCAGCCTCAGGGGCAACCTTTTAATTGCCCTGGCCGCCAACAGGCAGCATGAAGACGGGCCGATAATGCTCTTTGAGCTGGGCAGGGTATACCTCCCTCGCGATAACGACTTGCCCGATGAGCCCGAGGTACTGTGTGGTTTTTTGAGTAGCTCCGGGGTGGAAAAAACGTGGCACGATAGCCAATATCCCCTCGATTTCTTTGATGCCAAGGGGGCGGTGGAGGGTTTGCTGTCTCAACTGGGGCTCGAAGCCAGCTTTGAGGAAAGTGATGACGATGGCTTGAGGCCGGGTAGGCAGTTGTCTATATTGGTCGGCGGTGACAGGCTCGGGGTTGTCGGCGAGTTACACTCCGGGGTAGCTGAGGCCTTTGATATTTCCGGGGAGGTCTATCTCTTTGAGATGGACATGGCGGCGCTTTTGCCCCATACCCTCGGCTATAAGAAATTCCAGCCGATACCGCGCTTCCCGTCTGTGGTTCGGGATATAGCCCTGGTGCTTGATAACGATGTCACCCATCAGCAGGTGGTGGATATTATTCAGGGCTTTCCATTGGTTAATAAGGTATCCCTATTTGACGTCTATACCGGCAAGCAGCTGCCGCCGGGCAAGAAGTCCCTTGCCTATCGCATTAGCTTCCAGTCGCCGGACCACACCCTGACCGACGAAGAGGCCAATAAAGTCCAGCAGCAGATTCTGGACAAGCTGTCCGGTGAGCTGGGGGCTACCCTGCGCACTTGATATAAGCTCCTTGATTATATATGTTATAATCATTATATAAACAAAGGGAGGTGGTTTGCGGTGAAAGAATTAGAAAAAGAGTTTGATTATTACTTAAAGCACCAAGACGAACTCGTTAAAAAATACAATGGGAAATTTATTGTAATAAAAGATTGCGCTGTAATTGGTGATTATGATTCAGAGTTAGAAGCAGTTGAGAAGACTACAGAAAAATACGAGTTGGGCACTTTTTTAGTTCAAAAATGTGAACCTGGTAGCGAAAGCTATACCCAGACATACCATTCAAGAGTATTGTTTGCATAGGGAAGCTTTATGCAAACAAAAGTAGATGCATTCACCTCAAAATATCCTGGAAGATCAAGAGTATTAGCTAATAAGGTACATATTTCTCAAGCTTTTCTATCTAAAGGCTCATCTGTGCGTAGACCCGAAAATGCAAAAGAGTTTGCAGCTATTTGGGATACTGGGGCGACTGGTTCGGTTATCACTAAAAAAGTTGTTGATGACTGTAAATTAAAACCTATTGGTATGGCTAAAGTAAGCACCGCCCAAGGAGAAACAACAAAAAATGTATATCTTGCGAGTATCTTTTTACCTAATAAAGTTGCTTTTCCTCAAGTAAGAGTGGTTGAGGGTAATATTACTGGTGACTTTGAAGTACTAATAGGCATGGATATAATAAGCCAAGGTGATTTTGCAGTAACTAACAAAGATGGAAAAACAGTATTTTCCTTTAGAATGCCGTCTATTGAATGCATTGATTTTGTAAAACAGAGACCACCCGGAGCTATGCCTCAGACTATAAGCTCTACACCTAAAGTTGGCAGAAATGACCCTTGTCCATGTGGTAGTGCAAAAAGTATAAAAAGTGCTGCGGTAAGTAAATTAGCTTTTAGCTAACTCTTTTATCCGGTTAACCGCTTCCTCAAGCGGTACTATTTTAGCTTTCTTCTCAGAGCGTAACTTTAGCTCAACGCTGTTTTTCTCTAGTGTGCGCGGGCTGATGGTTACCCTTATGGGTATCCCCAGCAGGTCGGCGTCGTTGAACTTGATTCCCGGGGACTCGATTCGGTCGTCAAAGAGCACTTCCAGCCCTTGCCCCTCAAGCTCGGCGTAGAGGTTCTCCGTAGCCTTGAGCACCTCGGGGTTTTCCATAAATAGAGGGCAGAGGTAGAGCTGGTATGGAGCAACCGACATCGGCCAGATGATGCCCTTATCATCGTGGTTAAGCTCCACAATAGCCGCCATAAGACGGCCGATACCGATGCCGTAGCAGCCCATGACAATGGGGTGCGAAACGCCGCTGGCATCTATGTAAGAGGCGCCCAGCTTTTCGCTTAGGAAGGTGCCCAGCTTGAAAACATGACCGACCTCAATCCCCTGTGTGGCAAGTAATTTGCCGCTGCACCTGGGGCAGCCTTCACCGGCGTGAGCCAGGGCGATATCCGCCACTAGGTCAGCCTTGAAATCCCGGGGGTAGTTGACATTCTTAAGGTGGGTATCGGCTTTGTTGGCACCGGCGACGAAGTTCGTTCCCGAGGTTACCGATTTGTCGGCGACAATCCTGACATTCTTTAAGCCTACCGGTGACGCCGAGCCGGCGACGATACCGGCGGCAATAGCCTCGTCCTCGCCAGCCATGCGGAGCTCGGAGCAGCGCAGCAGGTTCTTCAGCTTTACCTCGTTGACCTCAATGTCGCCCCTGATAACCACGAAAATGAGCTTGCTGTCGGCAACATAGAAGACGGCTTTCAGGGTCTGGCTCTGAGGGACACCGAGAAAGGCTGATACCTCTTCAATTGTATAATAGCCGGGCGTAGCCACTTCTTCTATGGGTAGTGGCTGTCCGCCGTCTGCCTTGTCTTTGATGCTTTCTGCCTTCTCGGCATTGGCGGCGTAGTCACAGCCATCGCAGTAGATGATCTCGTCCTCGCCGCTTTCGGCGATGACCATGAACTCGTGGGAGTCCTTGCCGCCGATGGCGCCGCTGTCAGCCTCTATAAGGATGGCTGGCAGACCACAGCGCTTGTAGATATTACTATAGGCGTTCAGTATTTTGCCATAGCTCTGCCCCAGCCCGTCCTCGTCGGCGTCGAAGCTATAGAGGTCTTTCATGGTGAACTCCCTCACCCTTATCAGTCCGCCTCTGGGCCTCGGCTCATCGCGAAACTTGGTCTGGATCTGATAGAGAAGTAAGGGCAGGTCGCGGTAGCTCTGCACGTTGTGGCTGACAAGCTCGGTGATGACCTCTTCGTGCGTTGGGCCGAGGGCTAGCTGGCGCTCCTTGCGGTCGTATAGGGTAAAGAGACCCTTGCCGAAGGCGAGGTCGCGTCCTGTTTTCTGCCACAGCTCGATGGGCTGGAGCACAGGCATAGATAGCTCCTGGCCGCCGGCTTTATTCATTTCGTCGCGGACGATGCTCTCTATTTTTCCTATCACCCGCCAGGCTAAAGGCAGATAGGAGTAGATGCCAGCCGCCAGCTGGCGTATCATGCCGGCTCTAAGCAATAGCTGGTGGCTTACCGTATCCGCTTCGGCCGGTATCTCTCGCTGTGTTTTACCGAATAACTTTGATAGACGCACCGGCTCTACTCAAACTCCTTTCTGGATATGGAGATAAAGACAACCGCCAGTACTCCCAGAATCTGTGACGGGAAGACGGAGCAAATAGAGCCAGCCAGCGCCATTCCCCACCCCCGCCTCTGAATGGCGTAAATACCACCTACGATGGCTACTATATTAACGCATAGCAGGGGTATGGCTATTATGCCGATTATGGTTAAAGGCAGACCTGCCTGCCAGTAGCCCAGGGAGCTCAGAACGTCGCGGGCTATGGCGGCGCCAAAGATGCTGCCAAAGGTAAGGAAGAAGGCGATGGTAATAAAGCCCAGTGCCCCGGAGATGATGCTTAGAATGCCGCCGGCTGTTGGCATCCAGGTCTTGGGTGCCGGTTTCGGGGCGTCGTCTGGTTGCTGTGACACTTTTTTAGTCCCTCCGTGTCGGTTAAGCTGTAACGAGATTGGTGATTACCAGAATTAAACCATATCGGGTGGATTTATGCCAGTCCTATTGATATTTCTCCTTGAGGGTGGTGGGCGGGAATAGATAGTAGAAAATCTCTCTCTTAATTCCACTTACCGAGGGTGGGCTCGGGTGGGAAAGAAAAGCTAAAGAAAGCTGAGGGGTGGGGTGGCTTTCACCCCAAGCCAGTCCTTTTATCAGAACAACCTCTCCCCCTTAATCCCCCTCTCCTTGTAAGGAGAGGGGGAGATATAAAAAGAGGGGCTTTGCCCCTCTTAAACGCCCCTGATTATAATAAACTTGCCCCTCTTAAACTTCCCCATTATCTTGTCATTTTTCTAACAAAGGTTATCAAGAATAGGGCAATAGTGAAAACTCCAATAAATGATTCAAGAGCACCGAAACCTTGCACCCATCCGATTGGTGGGGATGCCCAATTTCCATATCCTAGAGCTGTGAATGAGACAGCACTATAATATAGAGAATATGGTAGAGTTAGTCCTCCGAGTAGGTAATAGACCGCTGCAAGGCCAAATACAACTGATGCTGCCCAGCCGATAACTCTTAACGGTTTTTCACCATAGCCACAGATGAGAGAAATAAACTTAGACCATGCCCAATGGAATGGTTTTCTGGGGAAGATGGCTTTTGACAAATCCTTAGGCTTGAAAGGGAGAAGCAACTCTCTAAAGGGCTTACTTTTGTTGCCCTGCCACCAAAAGTTCTTTCTTTTTGCTGTCATCTCCCGAAAGAAGAACTCTCCCGCTATGTCATATATTCCGGCATTAATATGCCACATCTTCAGCTGTCGATAGATATCTGAAGCCCATAAGAAATACTGTTTTGACTCCTCTCCCATGGTGTAGCTTCCCCAGTACACTCTCACTAGCTTAGTATTAGGGGAAAACACAGTTTCGTGTAAATGAACTCGCTCTAGGTTAGCTCTAGTTAGGTCAGTTTCCTCTAGCTGGGCATGCTGCAAACGCGCTTCCTCTAGGTGCGCATTTCGTAAATCAGCCTTCTCAAAGTTAGTGTCCCTCAAATTAGCCCCTTCGAGATGAATGTATCGAAGACGAGCATCATTAAGGTTAGCTCCTCTTAAAATTGCCCCCTCTAAATGAGCATGTGTTAAATTGGCTCTATACATTTGAGCATTACTCATCTTTGCTTTTTGGGCTTGAGTGTTTCGTAAATCAGCTTCTTCAAGGTGAGCTCTATTCAGCTTAGCTCCCTGAAGGTCGGCGTATCGTAACTTAGCCCCTTGTAGGTGAGCGTCAGATAGATTTGCTCTTGCAAGTATGATTCTATTAAGGTTAAGACCACGCAAGTCAACGCTTTCCTCAAATACTTTTCCTGAAAGGTCAAGACCCTTGGCTGCGCTACCGTGTCTTCTTATTCGCCTGAGCACATCTTCGCGGGTGTAGGGATTTTGTCTTGTTCCGTCTCCCATAGCTTAAAACCCCTCCACCTCCCTCATCAGCACGCTTACAAAGTCCTTTTCCTCAATTACCCCAATCTTTTTTCCCTTCTTAAAAAGGACGGCTCTGCCCTTGCCGCAGGCGATACCGATATCGGCGTCTCTGGCTTCGCCGGGTCCATTGACGACGCAGCCCATCACCGCCACCTTTATCGGCTTGTTAATCTTCAGCAGCCGTTCTTCCACTTCCCTTGCCAGACGTATAATATCAACCTCAGTCCTTCCACAAGAAGGACAGCTGACCAGAACCGGGCCGCGCTGGCGCAAATCGAGGCTCTTCAGGATTTCGTAGGCGGCGATTACCTCTTCCCTGGGGTGGGCTGAGAGCGATACCCTGATAGTATCGCCGATGCCCATATAGAGCAGGGGGCTGATGCCGGCGACGCTGCGGATGATACCGCTCCTGGGTGGGCCGGCTTCGGTAATGCCGATATGCAGTGGGTAGGGGATTTTCTCAGCGATGTCCCGGTAGGCTTCTATGGTCGTCGGCACGTCGAAAGCCTTGAGCGAGACCTTTATTAAATCAAAGTCCAGCTTTTCCAGCAGTCTGATGTGCTCCATCGCCGCCGCCACCATCTTTTGGGCGGTGGTCAGCTTGGGGTCGGCTGTTCTGGGCAGGCTGCCGGCGTTCACCCCGATGCGGATGGGGATACCCCTCTCTCTGGCGGCTCTGGCGATGACGGTAACCTTCTCCGGCTGGCTGATATTGCCCGGGTTCAGCCGCAGCCCGTCGACGCCGGCGGAGATAGCCGCCAGCGCCAGCCGGTGGTCGAAGTGGATATCGGCGATAAGTGGTATGGAGATCCCTTTCTTAATAGCCGATAGGGATTCGGCGGCTTCTCTATCGGGTACAGCCACCCGTACTAGCTCACAGCCACAGTCTTCCAGCTCTTTAATCTGGTTGATGGTTGACATAACATCTCGGGTATCGGTCTTGGTCATAGACTGGACTATGATAGGGGCGCCGCCGCCGACGGTTACACTACCGATTTTGATTGGCTTGGAGACTCGCCGTTGGTTCATGGTATTATGCTCTCCCCGCTTATGATACGCATGATGTCCTGGAAGGTAACCGCCAGGATGAATGCCATCAGCATGGCAAAGCCGATTAGATGTACCAGCCCCTCTCTCTTGGGCGAGATACGCTTGCCACGGCGAACCCACTCCAGGAGGACGAAGGCGATTCTGCCGCCGTCCAGCGCCGGCAGTGGCAGGAGGTTCAATATAGCCAGGTTGAGACTGAAGAAGGCAGTCCACTCCAGAAGCGGGCTGATGCCGGCTTTAGCCACCTCGCCGGTTATCTGGGCGATGCCCACCGGCCCGGCAACGCCACCGACGGTGGCAGTACCGATGAACAGGCTGAGTATGGCATTCTTGAACAGCACCATAGTTTCTACAGTCTGTCCTACTCCCATGGGTATTGCCCGCCAGAAGGGTTCGCTCTGGCTCTCTACAATCGGGTCTTTAGTGGTTACAGCCACCCCGATGGCACCCTCGCCTTCCGGCGGTCTCCATCTGGGGCTCAGCTTTATCTCTTCCTGGCTGGCGTCGTCGTGCTCCACCAGCATGGTAATTTCACCACCCAGGTTGAGCTGGATATAACGGCTCAGGTCTGACGTATTGTTTATGGTCTTATTATTTATACTGAGAATAGTATCCCCGGCTCTGATGCCGGCTATAGCGGCCGGTGAGTTTTCAGCTATTTCCTCGACGGTTACCTGCCCCATTACCACATCGTGGGGAACCATAAAGGCGATTGACAGCAGCAGGAAGGGGAGTATGGCGTTCATCAGCGAGCCGGCGCTCAAGACCAGCAGTCTGGTGCCGACGCCCTTGCTGGCGAGGCTGCGCTCTACCTTCGGGTCTTCCTCGCCAGACATCTTGGTGAAGCCGCCCAGGGGTATGGCGTTCAGCGAGTATGTTGTCTCGCCGCGCTTTATGCCGAATAGCCGGGGAGGATAGCCCAGCCCGAACTCCTCCACCTTGACACCGCAGGCTTTGGCGGTGGCGAAGTGCCCCAGTTCGTGGGCGATGATAACTATAGCCAGGACGCCGAAGAAAGCGAGGACGGTTATCACTATATCCATTACGACCTGTCTCCAGGGGCGAGCTCATAGGCTTTTTCTCTAGCCCAGGCATCGGCGGCGGTTATTTCTTCTATGATGGGGTGGGCTACAGGATGGTGCTTTTCTAGCACCTGCTGTATCAGGGCGGGAATATCTAAAAACTTAATACGGTTGGCCAGGAATAGCTCGACGGCGACCTCGTCGGCGGCGCAGAGCACGGCGGGGTAGGTGCCGCCCTTTTTACCGGCTTCAATAGCCAGACTAAGGCAGGGGAAGGTTTCCAGGTCAGGCTCCTTGAAATCGAGGTGGCTGATAAGGCTCCAGTCAATCTTGGGCAGTACCGGGTTGGGCAGGCGTTCCGGGTAGGTCAGGGCATACTGGATGGGCAGACGCATATCGGGCCGGCTAAGTTGGGCTTTAGCCGAGCCGTCGCTGAACTCGACTATAGAGTGGACGATGCTCTGGGGGTGGACCAGAACGCTTATACTTTCAAAGGGCATAGCGAACAGCCAGTGGGCTTCGATAACCTCCAGCCCCTTGTTCATCAATGTCGCCGAGTCGGTAGTAACCTTCTTCCCCATCTGCCACGATGGGTGCTTCAGTGCCTGCTCGGCGGTTACGTTCTCCAGCTGGGCAGTGGTGAAACAGCAGAAGGGCCCCCCGGAGGCAGTCAGGATGAGGCGGGAAGCTGGCGTGGCTTCACCCTCGAGGCACTGCCAGATAGCGCTGTGTTCACTATCGATGGGCAGAATTCGGGCGCCGTTTGCCTTGGCTTCGTTCATGATAATCTCTCCGGCGGTAACTAGGGATTCCTTGTTGGCTAGAGCGATGTCCTTGCCTGCCCTGATGGCGGCCAGTGTCGGGCTCAGGCCAGAGCTTCCCGATATGGCGGTAACCACGGTATCCACCCGGGGGTGGGCCGCCATTTCCTCCATAGACAGGAACTGGTAGTTTCCGCTTTTGGGGTTGTCTTGACCTTCCCGGTAGTAGACGAACCTGGGCTTGAACTCTTTAACCTGTTTTTCCAGCAGGGCGAGGTTGCCGCCGGCTGCCAGCCCGACTATCTCAAACCTGTCGGGAAAGGCACGGACTACCTCCAGCGTCTGCCGGCCTATGGAGCCAGTGGAACCCAGCACCGCCAGCCGTTTTACTATACCAGCCATATCACATAATAGTATACCACTACGCCGGCAAAGACAACGCTATCCATGCGGTCGAGGAAGCCGCCGTGACCCGGCATGGCGTTGCCCGAGTCCTTCACCCTCATATTGCGTTTGAAAAGGGACTCGAACAGGTCGCCGATTTGCCCAAAAACGCTGACGGCGATTGCCAGCGGTAGTGCCGCCACGTAGCCGATAGGCAGGTCGAGGAGCATAACAAGAAGCAGGCTGGCTATAATAGCTCCGATAACGCCGCCGATGGCGCCCTCACGGGTCTTTTTAGGACTGATGTCGGGGGCGAGGGGGTGCCTGCCCCAGGCTCTGCCGATAAAGTATGCCGCCGAATCGGAGGCAAAGGTGACGAAAAGAGCAAAAAGCACCCAGTCGCGGCCGGATTCCAGCCCCCTCAGGGCGACGAAGTGGCTCAACAGCCAGCCGATATAGAGAATGCCGGCTATCGTCCACGCCCAGCTGGCAAAAGCGTCTTCCTTCCGGCGGCGGGCTAAAAGCCAGAGCGGGGGCAGGACTACCGCCGAGGTTAATAGTAATGGGTTGATATAAGCCCAGCTACAGTGCGGGCTGATGATAAATAGCAGTGTCCAGATAAGCCCGAAGCAGGTGAGAGGTTCTACCCGGGATGTTTTAACCGCTCTATAGAACTCCAGGGCTGCCAGCACTCCCCAGATGGCTGTTACTACAGTAAGCCAGGGCAGTGGCTCATCAAACCAGACGGCGGCTATCAGAACGGGCAGAAGGCAGACCGCCGTGATAACCCTTTTCTTGAGCATTTTACACTCTGCCGAAACGCCTCTGCCTCTGGCTATAGACTGCCAGCGCCTTCTCAACCTCTCTGGTGTTGAAGTCCGGCCAGAGCACCTCGGTAAAGTAGTATTCGCTGTAAGCCGATTGCCACAGCAGGAAGTTGCTGATGCGTAGCTCGCCGCCGGTGCGGACGACCAGGTCGACATAGGGCAGGTCGGCGGTGTAGAGGTGGCTGTTGAACAGCTCCTCGTTTACGTCCTGCGGGGATATGCCTTCTGCTATGATATTACGCACTGCGTCCAGGATTTCGGCCCGCCCCCCGTAGTCGAAGGCGAGGCTCAGGTTCATTCCGGTATTGTTTTTAGTCAGCTCGGTAGCCATCTCTATTGCCAGCTTAAGGCCCTGCGGCAGCCTTTCCAGGCGACCTATGTGGTGAAACTTGACACCGTTTTGGTGCAGTTCAACGGTCTCTTTCTCAATCGACTCGCCCAGTATCTTGAGCAGGCTGTTTACCTCTATCTTGGGGCGGTTCCAGTTCTCGGTAGAGAAGCTGTAGAGGGTAACATAGTTTATATGGTATTCCCCAAGGCATTTGACTAACGAGCGGGTGCTCTCTATACCGGCGCAGTGGCCTTCGATACGGGGCAGGTGGCGCTGTTCCGCCCAGCGGCCGTTGCCGTCCATAATAAAGGCTATATGGTTGGGCAGACGGGCAAATTTCTTCATGGCTTTCTTCCGGCTTCTATTGTATCACAATATGGCGGGACTATTTACAGATTTGCGGGGGATTATACAGACCGCTGAATGGCTCTTACAAAAAGGGGCTATTATAGCCCTTTAATTTGTTGGTGTGGACAGGTAATATTTCTACTTTGGTGCTTCCCTGAACCGGCTAGACCTCCAGAAGCTCCCTTTCTTTCTCCTGCCTGGCTTGCTCGGCGCCATCGATAAAGCTATCGGTGAGCTTCTGCAGCATATCCATAGCGCGTTTTTGCCCGTCCTGTGATATTTCCTTGTTCTTTTCCAGCCGCTTCAGCTCATCAGCGGTGTCACGCCTCAGGTTGCGTATGGCTATTTTGCCTTCCTCCACCCTCCTTCTGACTATCTTAATCAGCTCCTGCCTTCTCTCCTCGGAGAGCGGGGGGATGTTCAGGCGAATGATATTGCCGTCGATGTTTGGCGTCAGTCCCAGGTTGGACTTCAGGATGGCTTTTTCTATGCCCCTGATACTGCCCGGGTCCCAGGGCTGGATGATGAGCAGGTTGGCTCCAGATGACGAGATGCCGGCAATGTGTTTCAGCGGAGTGGCAACGCCGGCATAGTCTACCTTGATGTGCTCTATCAGGGCGGGGGTAGCCCGGCTGGTGCGTATGGTGGCTAATTCCCGAAGCAGGGCATCGCTAGATGCCTGCATCTTTACCCCGGCTTCGGCTAGAACCTCGTCAGACACGCTATTTCTCACTGTTTATCAGAGTGCCGATAGGCTCGCCGGTTATGGCGAGCTCGATACTGCGGTTGGCTTGCAGGTCAAAGACGATTATGGGCAGTTTGTTTTCCAGACACAGGGAAAGAGCGGTGGAGTCCATTACCTGGAGGCGCATATTGAGAGCCTCGAGGTAGGTCAGGTGGTCGAACTTCTTGGCGTTGGGGTCCTTGTTGGGGTCGGCGCTGTAGACACCGTCAACGTTGTTCTTGCTCATAAGCAGAACACCGGCTTCAACCTCTATCGCCCTCAATGCGGCGGCGGTGTCGGTGGTCATATAGGGGTTGCCGGTGCCTCCGGCGAGTATTACAGCTCTGCCTTTTTCTAAATGGCGGATTGCCCGCCGCCTTAAATAAGGCTCGGCGACCTGTTCAATAACTATTGCCGATTGCGTCCGGGTAACGATGCCCTCCCTTTCCAGGGCGTCCTGCAGGGCAAGGGCGTTTATCACGGTTGCCAGCATGCCGGCGTAGTCAGCGGTAACGCGGTCTATGCCGTCCTTTGCCGCCTGAGCCCCGCGCCAGATGTTGCCGCCGCCAACGACGATAGCCACCTCCACCCCCATAGCCACAATACTGCTAATCTGCTTGGCTATGCGGGCTGTGGTGGAGGCATCGATACCGTAGGCTGTCTTGCCACTGAAAGCCTCACCGCTCAGTTTAAGCAGGACTCGTTTGTACTTGACATCGGACATCTTCATACTGCCTGGTTGCCCAGCTCGAACCTGGCAAATCGGCTGACCCTGATATTCTCTCCCACCTTAGCTATAGTTGCAACGATAATATCCTCTATGGTTACACTGGGGTCTTTGATGTAGGGCTGTTTCAGCAGGCAGGCGGTGGTAGCTTCTATATCAGCCTCCTGCCCTTTTGGTATTTCATCTTCCGAGACGAACTGGGGGCACATAGCGGCTACCTGCATCGCCAGGTTGTGCGCCAGCTCCTTGAATTCATCGGTTCGGGCGACAAAATCGGTTTCGCAGTTGAGCTCAACCATCGCCCCGATACGGCCGCCGGCATGTACATAGGCTTCAACTAGTCCCTGTTTGGTAACTCGCTTCGCCTTTTTGGCGGCTTTAAGGAAGCCCCTCTCTTTTAGCATAGTGAGTGCCTTTTCCATATCTCCGTCAGCTTCGAGCAGGGCGTTATGGCATTCCATAACGCCGGCACCGCATTGGCCTCTGAGCTCTTTTATACTGGATTTTGAGATAGACACCTCTTCCTCCCTGCTTTATTTCTCTTCTTCGGTGGTCGCTTCCGTAGATTCGATGGGTTCGGCAGTATCGGCAGTCTCAGCCTGTTCCAGGCTGGCTTCCTGTGTTTCCCCGGCTGGTGTTAATACCTCTTCCCCCGATTTGCCCTCGATGACGGCATCGGCTATTTTACTGGTCATAAGCTTGATAGCCCTTATGGCGTCGTCATTGGCTGGAATGGGAAAGTCTATATCGTCTGGGTTGCAGTTGGTATCGACAATGGCGACTATCGGTATGTCTACCCGTCTGGCTTCGGCAAGGGCAATGGCTTCTTTTGTCGGGTCGACGACGAATATGGCGTCCGGTAGACTGGTCATCTCTTTGAAACCGCCCATAAACTTGTTGAGGCGTACGATTTCCTTGTTGAGCTTCAGGGCTTCTTTTTTAGGCAGGCGGTTGAAATCGCCCCTGGCTTGCTGGTCTTCTAGCCGAACCAGGTGGTCTATCCGTGACTGAATAGTGGAGAAGTTGGTTAGTACTCCGCCTATCCAGCGCTGGTTGATATAGTACATGCCACAGCGTGTGGCTCCTTCCTCTATAATATCCTGGGCTTGCTTCTTGGTGCCGACAAAGAGAATCTTACCGCCTTCGGCAACCAGCTCTTTGATGAACTGGCAGGCTCTGTCCAGCATGCTGGCCGTCTGCTCTAAATCAATGATATGGATGCCGTTGCGCTTGGTAAAGATATACTTCTTCATACGCGGGTGCCAGCGGCTGGTCTGGTGGCCGAAGTGCGCCCCGGCTTCTAAAAGCTCCTTTATTGTGGCTGTGCCTGGCAATAACGTAACTCCCTTCTAACTACCTGCATTAGCTTAACAGTATATCATACCCCCAGGTAGGCGGCAACAGCGTAACCGGAATAGCGGGTTCCGGCTATCTTGGCTGGTTATAATTTACAGGCTTTTGACCCACGCCACCGCATTCTTAAAGATTCCGAGCCCGTCTTCTTTATCGTCGCTTCTCTGGTGGGGCCATCTCGGGTGCTGGCTATTGCGGATGTGGCGCTCCGGGTGCGGCATCAGGGCGAAGATGCGCCCGGTGCTGTCGCAGATGCCGGCGATGTCTGCCATAGAGCCGTTGGGGTTGTGCGGGTAACCGGCTTGTCGGTTGCCCTGCCCGTCGGTGTAGTAGAGGGCTACATCCAGGCTGTTTATTACGGCAGTATCGGCAACGAGCTTGCCTTCACCGTGTGCTACCGGCAGGTAGAGACGCTCTATCCCCTTGGTGAAGACGCATCGGCTTTTGCCGTTGGCGACGAGGTATACCCAGCGGCACTCGAACCTGCCCGAGTCGTTTGTCGTCAGGGTCAACCGGTGATTGTTTCCCCCCTCGGGCAAAATGCCCGCTTTTACCAGCACCTGGAAGCCGTTGCAGATGCCCAGAATGAGGCAGCCGTTTTCAATGAAGCGCTCTATATCATCGCCCAGCTTCAGCCGTATTTCGTTGGACAGCACCCTGCCCGCCCCCAGGTCATCGCCGTAGGTGAAGCCGCCGGGGATGACCATTATCTGGTAGTCTGCCAGCCTTTGCTGGCGGCGAATCAACTGCCCGATGTGAACCAGCGACGTCTCCGCCCCCGCCTGCTGGAAGGCGAAGGCAGTCTCCCGGTCGCAGTTCGTTCCCGGGGCTCTCAGTATCAGCGTTCTTACTCCGGCCATAGTCTCTACCAGTCGAGCGGTTTTTGCCAGGCCTCCTTTAGCCTGTCTATTGACGCGTCCAAGACCCTGTTACCATTCAGCCCGTATACCTCAAGCATACCGGATGAGGTGACCTCTCCGATTTGTGAAAATACAGACTTGCCCATCGTCTTTTCAAACTCAGCCCTGTCTTCCGGGGCTATTTCCGCCAGGAAGCGGCTGTTCGATTCGGAGAAGAGGATGAAATCGTCGCGCTCGATAGCCTCTCTCAGCGGCACCTGCCCCAGCCTGATGGTCGCCCCCAGCCCGCCGGCGAAAGCCATCTCGGCGATGGCGACGCCGAGGCCACCATCGCTCAGGTCGTGGCAGGCTTTGACCAAACCCTTATCTGTAGCCAGCGCCAGGTTGTCCATAAGCTCTTTGGCCTGTTTCGGGCTTACCTTGGGCACCCTGTTGCCGGTAAAACCGAGGCTTCTAAAGTATTCCGAGCCGCCCAGTTCGTTATTAGTGGTACCGACAATATAGATAAGGTTGCTGGCGGCCTTGAGGTCCATTGATACTGCTTTATTGCTGTCCTCCATAACCCCTATCGCAGAGATGAGCAGGGTATCGGGGATGGATATGGTTTTACCTTCAAACTCAAACTCGTTGTTCAGACTGTCCTTGCCGGAGATGAAGGGTGTGCCATAGACGATTGCCATATCGTAGCACGCCTGGCAAGTGAGCACTAAGGCGCCAAGCCTTTCCGGGCGGCTGGTATTGCCCCAGCAGAAGTTGTCCAGCAGAGCCACCCGCTTGAGGTTGCCGCCGACGGCGATAATCTGCCTCAGGGCTTCGTCGATAGCCGAAGCCGCCATCCAGTAGGGGTCTATGTCACTGTATTTGGGGTTAATACCGTTGGCGATGATGACCCCTCTCTCTGAATTGAGCAGGGGGCGGATGATAGCGGCATCGCCGGGGCCATCGCTTTCCCTGCCGACCAGGGGCTTGAGGACACTGCTTCCCTGCACCTCGTGGTCGTACTGGCGTATCACCCATTCCTTGCTGCATACGTTCCACGAGCCGAGCACTCGAAGCAAGGCTTGGGTTAGATCCGGCGCTTTGAAATCCGGCTCGGTATGCTCCGGCTGTTGCCAGGCGGCTTCCAGTTCAAGTTGGGGCAGCCCTTTGTGGAGAAACTCCATCTCCAGGTCGCATACCAGGTTATCGTTATAGAAAAGCTTCAGCCTTTTATCATCGGTGAACTCGCCGATGACGGTCGCCTCGATGCCCTCGTCGGCAAAGAGGATTAGTAGCTCATTGGCGCACTCAGGAGCCACCGCCAGCAGCATCCGTTCCTGGGACTCGGATATCCATATCTCGGAATAAGAAAGCCCGGCGTATTTCAGCGGCACTCTGTCCAGGTAGATGCGGGCGCCGGTGTCGGCGGCCATCTCGCCTATAGCCGATGATAATCCGCCGCCGCCACAATCGGTTATACGGCGGAAGAGATTGCGGTCTCTGGCCTGAATCAGGGTGTCGATAAGTTTCTTTTCCACGATGGGGTTACCTATCTGAACCGAGCTGAAAGAAAGCTCGGTGGAGTCCTTGTTGAGCTGCTCAGAGGCGAAGGTAACGCCGTGGATGCCGTCGCGTCCGGTTTTGCCGCCAGCCACCACCACCAGGTCGCCGGGCATTTGTTGCCCCATCAAAGCCTGTTTTTTGGGCATCAGCCCAATGGTGCCGCAGTAGACTAGAGGATTGGCGACATAGCGCTCATCAAAGAGTATAGCGCCGTTAAGGGTCGGGATACCAAGGCGATTGCCGTAGTCGGCGACGCCGGCGCGGACACCCTTAAGCATGCGGCGCGGGTGAAGTACCCCCGGTGGTAGCTTATCGTAGGCTAAATCGGGCGGGCCGAAGCAGAAGACATCGGTATTGCAGATGGGCCAGGCGCTGAGCCCGGTGCCCAGCACGTCGCGGACAACCCCACCGATGCCGGTAGAAGCACCGCCGTAGGGTTCTATCGCCGAGGGGTGGTTGTGGGTCTCGACCTTGAAGCATAAAGCCCATTCGCCGTCGAAATCAATAACCCCGGCATTGTCCCTGAAGACGGACAGGCACCACGGTTTGTCTAGTTCCTCGGTTGCCTTCATAATGGTGCTCTTGAGCAGGTTGTCTATCGCCTCGCCGTTAAAGCTGATTTTACTCTTGAATGTCTTATGGACGCAGTGCTCCGACCAGGTCTGGGCCAGCGTTTCCAGCTCGGCGTCGGTGGGGTTCCGCCCCTGCCCGGTGAAATAGGCGGTTATGGCTTCAATTTCGTGGCTGTTAAAGCCGAACTGCCGGGCGATTTCCCGGTTGTTATCTGTTCCCAGCAGGTCTATATGCTCTAGCTTGAAGCTGTACTGGGGGTTTTCGGTAAAAACCACCGATTCTCTATCAACGATATGCTGGATAATCGGGTTGACCAGCAGCCGGCTGCAGATTGTCTCCAGTTGTTTTTCATCCAGCTTGCCTTTTATGAGGTAACACTGTGCTGTCTTTATCGCCCTGATGCCGTCGATGCCCAGGTCAAGCACTGCCTTCATCGCCGTCTCTTCCACCGGGTCGGCAACGCCGGCATTGTAGGCTACCTCGACCGAGTAGAATCCATCCCCGTTCTTACTATGGTTATCCGTGTCGGAGCGGTAGCCCTGGGTTATCGGGTCAGCCAAAAGGTTACAGCAGACAAGCTCCAGCTCCTCGGCTTTGAGCCTGGCATCCAGCCAGTAGACGTCCATTATGCGGACATCGGCGACGTCGCTTATACCAAGGTCGTAGATATCGCGTACAAGCCCCTGCCCTCTGGCATCGGGCAGATTCTCTTTAACATAAACCTCTACTCTATGCATCAGGCGATACTTTGTTTGAGGCATGATAGATGTAGGCTATATTGCAGGATGGTAGACGGCGGCTAATGAAGGTTGCCAATACTACCATCCCCTCGGTGACAGCAGTTCCTCATCGGGGATTTGCTTTATATCCAGCCCGGGCATAGCCTCTCCCAGCCCCTTTGATACCTCGGCGATGACCTGAGGCTCCTGGTAGTAGGTGGTGGCTTTAACGATAGCCCTGGCTATCTTTTCGGGGTCGGAGGACTTGAATATACCGGAGCCGACGAACACCCCCTCGGCACCGAGCTGCATCATCAGGGCGGCGTCGGCCGGGGTGGCGATACCACCGGCGGCAAAGTTGAC